>CAYNEQ010000018.1:0-11564 GCA_964396295.1 uncultured Gammaproteobacteria bacterium | reverse complement strand
GTCAGAGAGAGGAATACACATCCCGTCTGTCCTTCATCTCTCGGATACCCCTGAGCCGGAGCAGGAGTCCGAGTCCCGCAGCGACCACCATACCCACCAATAGCACTGCACCTGTCTCGACACCTTCTCGCACCATAGGCGCGATTCTCTTGCTCGCCTCAGCGAGCAGTCCTGATTGAAACATTTTCAGCATGTGCTACCTCCAATAAAACGATAGCACTTTTGCCTCGCAACATCAACAAGATATATCTTCAGCCTCCAGGTTTGTCTATTAAAAAGTCAACTTCAAAAACCCCTTGACTTTACTATAAATACTCTGTAAAATAATGGCGTTCTACATCTTTTACACAGAGACTATATGGAAGAAAAAAAACCACAACTATCTTCCAGTCGCGCCTACTACCTCTTTGCTTTTAAAATAATTGGAGATTTTGGCGCCACGATCGCCATTCCTGTCGTCACTCTAGTCTTAATCGGTCAATATTTTGACAAAAAATACAGCACATCTCCTTGGTTAACAGTTCTGGCATTTGTTCTCGCAGCCTTGATTTCCGGGAAAATGATTTACAAAAAAGCAAAAACGTACGGCGAGGAGTACAAAAAACTTGATGAAAATAAGTTATAATTAAATCTTGCACTCAACATGGAATTACATATCCCAACTTTAGCTCCAGAAACTCTTTTCCATATTGGCAGTCTTCCAGTTACCAATACCATTATTAATGTTTGGCTGGCCATACTTATTTTCTTTATCCTTGGTCTTGTCTTGCGTTCAAAAATCAATCTCAAACCAAGCAAAACTCAAAACTTCATAGAATTCTTTTTAGAAAAATTATTTGTCTATTTTGACCAAGTGACCGGTGACCGAAAAAAAACCATGCAGTTTTTACCAATCGTCGGTTCTGTCTTCTTTTTTATCCTTCTTTCAAATTGGCTCGGCCTATTACCAGGTACCGGCAGTATTAAAATTGGCGAAGCGCCATTGTTGCGTCCGGCAAACACTGATCTTAATTTAACGGTGGCCATGGCTATTGTCTCAGTTGTTTCTTCACATTTATTTGGATTATTTAGCGTCGGTTTTTTCACCCACATAAATAAATTTATTCAGATTGGCACGTTTTTCAAAAGTCTTACCAAAGGGCCGGTAGCTATTTTTACGGCCGTTATTGAACTGGCCGTGGGCTTAATTGAAATCGTCAGTGAACTTGCAAAAGTTTTGTCCTTATCTTTGAGATTGTTTGGTAATATTTTTGCCGGAGAGGTGCTTATTTCAGTGATCAGCAGCATTGCCGCCGCAGCCGTGCCAGCACCATTTATGATGTTAGAAATTTTGGTTGGCCTTATTCAGGCCAGTGTCTTTACCATGCTAACCTTAGTCTACCTGACCGTAATGACAACTAAGCCGCACGGTGAGGAGGAAGCACACTAAATGAATTGGTTGACTAATTAATTAGCTGATTAAAAATCGACTAATTAACGTTTAACTAATTAACGATATCAACCGCGAGGTAAAACCCAACCTTCCTCAACCGGCTTTGATATCAGAAAGCTCTAAGATTTTCTTGGAGAACATATACTATGGAACACGAATCCATCGTCGTATTGGCAAAAGCCTTTACCATGGCTGTAGGCGGTTTTTTCCCAGCCTTAGCTATCGGCAACTTGGTAGCAAAAGCCATGGAAGCCATCGGTCGCAATCCGGAAGCTTCTAATAAATTGTTTGTACCAATGTTACTTGGCGCTGCTTTCGCTGAAGCTATCGCTATTTACGCTCTTGTAGTCGTATTTACACTCAAGTAATTTTATATCGGCTTGACCTTATCTTAAGGTCAGGTCTAATAAAATTATTTTTGAATCAAGAAACTATGTTTGTATCTATCGCACACGCGGCTGAACTCGCCACCGAACAAGGAGCGGAAGTTGCCCAAGAAGGTCTCCTCGCATCTTTGGGAATCAACGGCACCTTGTTTATTTTTCAACTCGTTAACTTTGCGCTTGTCGCGTTAATTATATGGTTTTTAATTTTAAAACCACTGACCAAAAAAATGGCTGAAAGGCAAAAGATGATTGATGATAGTATAGATAATGCCAAAAAAATTGAAACGAATTTGGGCATGAGTGAAAAGAAATACCAAGAAAAAATCGATCAAGCGAAAGTTGACGCCAATAAAATAATCGCTAACGCGCAACAAGAAGCTGTAGCGGCCGCCGAGGTAACGAGAGAAAAAACAAAAAAAGAATTGGAAAAATTGGTTGAAGAAGCCAGAAAAAATATCAAAGCCGAACGAAACGAATCAATTGCAGAGATTAAACAGCAAGTAGGGGGATTAATCATTGCCGCCGCTGAAAAAGTATTATCCGGCAAAATTGATCAAGAAAAAGATAGTAAAATCATAGAAGAAGCTATTAAGAATTTGAAATAAATATAGCATGTGAAAAAGCAAAGTAACTTACAATTTGCCAAAGCCTTATACGAAATAACTAAAGACGCGCCTGAGGCGAAAATTCCGGAAATTATTAAAGAATTTTTTGTTGTCTTGCAAAAAAATAATAAACTCAAAAAGATTGATTACATCGTGGATGAATATATAAAATACGCAAAAAAACAATCCGGCATTAAGACTATTGAGATAGAAACCGCACAACCAATCACTGATAACACTATAGATAAAATAAAAAAAATATTTGGCGAACAAAGCGAGATTTCACAAAAAATAAATAAGAGTCTGCTGGGCGGAGCTAGAATTACCGTAGATGACATGATCTATGACGGCAGCCTTACCGCGCAATTACAAAAATTAAAGCACTTAATTAGTTAACTAACTGCAGTATGTCCACAAACACCATCATCGAAGAAATCAAAAAAAATATTTCGTCCTTCCAAAAAGAAACTGCCAAAGAGGAGGTCGGCAAGGTTATTGAAATAGGGGATGGTATTGCCAGAATCTCAGGACTAACCAAATGCCAATCCAGTGAAATGCTTGAGTTTACCGCCAATGGTGAAACTACCTACGGCTTAGCTCTGAACCTAGAAGAAGAAACCGTCGGTTGCGTGCTTTTGGGTGAATATAAACATATTAAAGAAGGCGACACGGTCAAAAGAACTAACAGAATTTTGTCCGTACCGGTCGGAGAAGAAATGATTGGCAGAGTTGTAAATCCGCTTGGACAAGCGATTGATGGTGGTAAAGATATTAAAACAAGCAAATTTTATCCTATCGAAAAAATTGCTCCAGGCGTCATGACTCGAGAGAAAGTTAATCAGCCATTACAGACCGGCATCAAAGCCATTGACGCTTTGATTCCCGTCGGTCGCGGTCAGCGCGAGCTCATTATCGGCGATCGACAGACTGGTAAAACTGCAGTAGCCATTGATACTATCATCAACCAAAAAGGCAAAGATATTCTCTGCGTCTACGTAGCGATTGGTCAAAAAGAATCCAAGATTGCTCGCATCGTACAAAAACTCAGAGAAACCGGAGCTATGGAGTATACCGTGGTAGTAGTAGCCGGTGCTTCTCAGGCCGCTGCGCTTTCCTATATCGCCCCATATGCCGGTGTAGCGATTGCTGAATATTTCATTGATCAAGGCAAAGATGTCTTGTGTGTCTACGACGATCTTTCCAAACAAGCCTGGGCCTATCGTGAAATTTCTCTCTTGTTACGCCGTCCACCAGGTCGTGAAGCTTACCCTGGTGATGTATTCTATCTTCACTCACGGTTACTCGAACGCGCTTGCCGCCGCAATAAAGAATCCGGTGGCGGTTCAATTACCGCCTTGCCGATTATCGAGACTCAGGCCGGTGATATTACCGCCTATATTCCAACGAACGTTATCTCCATTACTGATGGCCAGATTTTCTTGGAAACAGATTTGTTCTATAAAGGTATTCGCCCTGCGCTAAACGTTGGTATCTCCGTATCTCGTGTCGGTGGTGATGCTCAGATCAAACCGATGAAAAAAGTAGCCGGCAAACTCAAGCTAGCACTAGCCCAGTTTCGTGAAATGGAAGCATTTGCGCAGTTCTCAAGCGATCTTGATGCTGAAACCAAGAAACAAATTGATCTCGGTCAACGCATGGTGGAAATCTTGAAACAGCCACAATACGAACCGGTATCTGTATCGCAGCAAGTCGCGGTGATCTATGCGGTCAGCAATGGCTATGCCAATGAAGTGGCGGTAAAAGATATGCGCGACTGGGAAGAAAAGTTCCATGATTTCTTGGAAAATAGCAAACAAGCGCTACTTGATAGAATTGAAAAAGGAGAATGGGATGAAAAAGTTGAGGGTGAATTGAAGGAGGCTTGCAAAGAATTTAAAAAATAAACACAAGCAAGTTTTTTTATGGCCATAAATACCAAAGCAATTAAACGCCGACTCAAATCCATTGGCAGCACCAAAAAAATTACTAAAGCCATGGAGATGATTGCGGCTGCCAAAATGCGCAAAGCGGTCAATGCCGCTCTGGAAACTCGTACCTATGCGACGCTTGCTTGGGAATTATTGGTCAATCTTTCTAAAACTCAAAAAGAGCAGATCCCGCTACTCACGGTCAGGCCGGTAGAAAAAATTCTCATGATTATGATTACTTCTAATCGTGGTTTGTGCGGAAGTTTTAATGCGAATATTATTAAAAAGACGGCAGCACAGCTGAAGAATCCTAAAAATATTGCCAAGCAAAGAATTAAGGGCGAGGAGCTCGAACCAAAAGGCAATATCTCTGTAGATGTAATCGGAGTAGGCAGGAAGGGCGCAGATTTTGCCAAAAAAATGGGCTACAATTTGATCGCTTCTTTCACTGATCTATCTGACACACCAAACCTTGATGATGCCATGCCGATTGCCAGAATGATTATTGAGGCCTACGAAAAGCAGACGTACGACAAGGTAATTGTCGCCTATACAGATTTCAAATCCGCTTTAGTCCAGACCGCAAAATTACGCCAAGTATTACCAATCTCAGAAATTGATTTAGAAAAAATGTTATTAGATATTTCTGAAAAAAGAATTAATCCAAGCGAACAAAAGACAGATTTGACAGATTATCTATTTGAGCCAAACAGATCTGATGTGTTAAAAATTATTTTACCAAGACTGGTAGAAACCCAAGTGTATCAAACACTGCTTGAATCTGCTGCCAGTGAGCATAGTAGTCGTATGGTAGCAATGAAAAATGCCAGTGAAGCTGCAAAAGATATGATGAACGAATTGAATTTAACCTATAACAAAGGTAGACAAGCTGGTATTACCCAGGAAATCGCGGAAATTGCGGGCGGAGCTGCAGCGCTTGAATAATATGAAAAAAATTGTAATTTTACTATTCGTTATATTGCTTGCTGTCTTGGCCTGTGGTGGCTATAGTTTATTTAACCTGAATAGAAAGAATAAAGATTTTGAAATAAAAAATATAAATTTAAACGCTGAATTAGATTCTTACAAAAATGAATATACGGAACTTTTTAAAAAATCTGAAAATCAAAGAAAATTAATGGAATCACAATCATATTATTGTATTGAAAATACTTTAAAACATAGCCTTGCTGAGGAATTTGATTTTAAAGATATTTTTTCCAAAAATGAACTGAAAGATATTTTATCTAATGGACTTGTTAGACAAATTTGTAAAGAAAAATATGGTAAGACCTATTTTGTTATAGGTGGCAAATTTGATGGATTTAATACAGTAATCGGCCAGTATGGTTATTTTGAAGGGGATATAGAATTACAGTTAACAAAATTTACTTTTCCAACTCTCTTTCCTGAAGATGGTGGTGATTGTAGGGTATTGGGGCAAATTTCTAACGGCCTACTCTACCAATGTATTTTGGCGGATGGTGCAGGAGCAACGCATAGGGTAGGAATAATAGACTACAAAGGAAAAAACTTAATCCTACAGGATTGTGAAACATACGCAAACGAGGGTGTTAAATGTAAAATTAATAAACTATAAGCCACTAATTAACAACTAAACAATTCAACTAATCAACCTCCTATGAATAAAGAAAACATCGGAAAAATATCCCAAATTATCGGTGTGGTGGTAGATGTGCATTTTTCAGAAAATTTGCCAGCTATTTACAACGCCTTGGAAACTAAAATGCCAAACGGCAGTACATTGACCCTGGAAGTGCAACAGCACTTGGGTTCAAATACCGTGCGCACCATTGCCATGAATACCACTGACGGCTTACAGCGAGATGCCGAGGTAACAGATACCGGCAAGCCTATTTCTGTGCCGGTTGGACCAATAACGCTAGGCCGCATGTTTGATGTGACTGGCCAGCCAATCGATGGCTTGGAAGCAGTAAAGTCAGCTAAAACATATCCAATTCACCGCCCAGCTCCATCGTTTAAACAACAATCAACCAAATACGAAGTCTTAGAAACTGGTATTAAAGTCATCGACCTTATCTGTCCGTTCTTAAAAGGTGGTAAGATCGGTTTGTTTGGTGGTGCGGGGGTCGGCAAGACCGTCGTTATCCAAGAGCTTATTCGCAACATCGCGCAAGAACATAGTGGCTATTCTGTATTTGCCGGGGTAGGCGAACGCAGCCGTGAAGGTAATGACCTGTATCGCGAAATGAAAGACTCCGGCGTGCTCGATAAGACGGCGCTAGTCTTTGGTCAGATGAATGAACCACCGGGTGCCCGCGCGCGCGTCGCCTTAACCGCTTTATCAATGGCTGAATATTTCCGTGATGAGGAAGGAAAAGATTTATTGCTTTTCGTAGATAATATTTTCCGCTTTACACAAGCCGGTTCTGAGGTATCTGCGCTCTTAGGCCGCATGCCTTCCGCCGTAGGGTACCAACCAACCTTGGCGACAGAAATGGGTGCGTTGCAAGAACGCATCACCAGTACAGAAAAAGGTTCTATTACCTCTGTGCAAGCTGTTTATGTGCCGGCTGATGACTTGACTGACCCGGCTCCAGCTACCACTTTTGCCCATTTGGATTCTACCGTTGTATTGAATCGTTCTCTGTCTGAACTTGGTATCTATCCGGCCGTAGATCCACTAGACTCAAACTCAACTATTCTCGATCCACTTATCGTTGGTGAGGAACATTACCGTACCGCTCGCGATGTCCAAAGAGTTTTGCAGAAATATAAAGACCTACAAGATACCATCGCTATCTTGGGTATAGAAGAATTATCAGATGAAGACAAACTAACCGTTATGAGAGCAAGAAAATTACAGAAATTCTTATCTCAACCATTCTTTGTGGCTGAAGTTTTCACCGGCAGCCCAGGCAAATATGTAAAATTAGCCGACACCGTCCGCGGTTTTAGAGAAATTCTTGACGGCAAGCATGATGATAAAGCCGAACAGGCTTTCTATATGAAAGGTTCTATTGATGAAGTTAAATAGGTATGATTAAATTCAAAATCGTTACACCCGAAAAAAGTATTTACGAAAATGAAATTTTTCAGGTTACTATCCCGACTATGGATGGTGAAATTACGATTTTACCGAATCATATTCCACTAGTATCAGTCCTAAAAGCAGGGGAGTTAAAAATAAAAGATAAGGCTGGAGAACAACAGATGGCAGTTTCCGGAGGGTTCCTGGAAGTCAAAGATCATAATGAAGTTATTGTTCTGGCGGACCATGCGGACAGAGCATCAGAAATTGACATACAAAAAGCTGAAGAGGCAAAAGAAAGAGCTGAACAAGAAATGAAAAAACTCGAAAATGCTCAAGATGTTGATTATGCCAAACTGCAAGCAGTAATAGATCGCGAGTTAAATAAATTAAGAATTGCCAAGAAGTACCGTAACTTGCCAATTGATAAATAATAAGCTATACTTTCGCTAATAAATTTGATCGTTTCAATATATGGGCAAAGCCCATATATTCTCACTCACTCGGAAATAATCAAAAACATTTGATTATTCCTCTCGCTCGCTTTGAATATGGAAAAATGTCAAAAATGCAGATCTGTCTTAGGAGAACAAATTGACCCATGCCTGTGCAATGAAATGATTTGTGTCAGTTGTTGCGAATGCGATCAAGCTTGCGGCTGCGAATGTGTTGATAAAGTAAATATATAAAACTTTTAAAATTTCGCTAAAATTACAGCCGTCGGTAACAAAAACGGTTCAGCTACGTCTTCTATAGTAACAGAATCTCTCCAATACGGAGGGATATGCTGTTTTGGTAAAAAATTATATGCAAGAAAATACGAGAAAAACATTACAAATTTTTTGGCACCATACTATGCAGCACTGGTTGGCATTTTTTGTTACCGTATTTTCTTTGCTAGTTGCATCAGTCATTACCTCTCTTACACCAGTATATCTAAAAAAAATTGTTGATTTGATGAGCACAGGCTCAACTTCAAGTGAAGAAATTTATGCAAACTTATTACACTTAGTTTTGTTTATAGGCGTACTGTACGGGATTGAATGGATCGCTTGGCGCGTCGCAACGTATTATGCCGGCGCAGTTCAACTTAATGTAGCAGCAAAATTGAGTAATATTTGTTTTAAATACCTACATAGGTTGTCTTATAATTTTTTCAATAATAGTTTTGTTGGCACACTGGTAAAACGAGTAAACTGGTTTACTCGCGGCTACGAAACTATTGCTGATACATTTTTTTGGAACTTATTTCCAACTATCATACAGTTAATTTTAATGCTCGTGATAATTTTTGGACGAAGTGCGGTTCTAGGCTGGGGTTTGATTATTTGGATTATCTGTTTTTTGTTATTCAACCAACTTTTTATCAAATTTAAATTAAAATACAATTTGAGAAAAAATGAAGCCGAAAGTAAACAAACTGGCATGTTGGCTGATACGATCACTAACCACCTTAACGTCAAGCTGTTTACTGGTTTTAAAAAGGAAGTAAATGATTTCTATAACATAACCAAACAAGTTCGCAAATTACGAGGGATCGCATGGAACCTCGACACAATATTTGAAGCCGTGCAAAGCTTTTTGATGTTTGCCCTGGATATTGGAATGTTGTATATTGCAGTTTCATATTGGCGAGTTGGCAAATTAACCGTAGGCGACATAGTTCTACTACAAAGTTATCTATTTATTCTAATTAACGCATTGTGGGGCTTTGGTCGTCACATCCGTCATATTTACGAATCGTTGGCTGACGCTGAAGAAATGACTATTATTCTCAATACGCCACCTGAAATTATAGACATCCCTAAAGCAGCTAACCTTCTTTTAAAGAAGGGTGAAATTCAATTTATTAATACAGGTTTTAACTATCACGAAACCAGGGAAGTACTTACAAATTTAAATTTAATTATTAAAGCCGGAGAAAAAATAGCGTTAGTCGGGCCTTCTGGTGCCGGAAAAAGCACTATTACCAAGCTGCTATTGCGTTTGCATAATTTGACTAACGGCAAAATTCTAATCGACAATCAAGATATAAGCCATGTCACCATGGAGAGCCTTTGGCAACATATTAGTTTGGTACCACAAGACCCAATTTTGTTTCACCGAAGTCTCTTAGAAAATATCCGCTACGGTAAACCTGAGGCCACAGAAGAAGAGGTAATACAAGCTGCCAAACTAGCTCATTGTCATGAATTTATAAAAGATTTACCAGAAGGATATAATACTTTTGTGGGCGAAAGAGGAGTAAAGCTTTCCGGAGGAGAACGTCAGCGGGTGGCCATTGCCCGAGCAATCTTACATAACGCGCCGATTTTAATTCTAGATGAAGCTACATCGAGTCTGGATTCGGAATCTGAACAGTTGATTCAAAAAGCATTAGATGTTTTAATAAAAGGCAAGACCGTGATTGTGGTTGCCCATCGACTGTCTACCATCATGAAAATGGACAGAATTGTGGTTATTAAGGAAGGCAAAGTAATGGAAACTGGTTCTCATAAAGAATTATTGCAGCAAGAAAAGGGGCTCTATAAAAAATTGTGGGAAGTCCAAGCCGGTGGGTTTATTGCTTAGCTTGCTTCCGTTACCGATTTCCCATATAATAAACGCAGCCAAAAGGCTGTTTTTATTATTCTTTCAAGACTTTTGTTCAAAATTGATATGTCTGGTTACAAGTTAAATAAGGCCCAAAAACAGGCGATTGAATACTTTGACGGACCGCTCATTATTGTGGCTGGTGCCGGTACTGGCAAAACCACGGTTATCACAGAAAAAATCTCTCATATCATAAAAAATAAACTGGCAAGCCCGGAAGAAATTCTAGCATTAACATTTACCGAAAAAGCCGCCACCGAGATGTTTGAACGCGTAGATGCCGAAATGGAAATCGGCTATGTGGATCTGCAAATTTCCACCTTTCATGCATTTTGTCAAAAAATATTAGAAGAATACGGACTGCATATTGGTCTCAGTCATAATTTTAAATTGATTACCGAAACCGAAGGTTGGTTGCTCATGCGGAAAAATCTGGATAAATTTAATCTCGATTATTATCGACCAATGGGAAACCCGGCCAGCCACTTACATGCGCTGATTTCTCATTTCCAAAAATGCAAAGATGAACTGATTGCACCGACTGAGTACCTGCAATACACAGAAGAGTTATCATTGAATAATGATAGTACAGTCTTGTCATCCCGAGCGAAGTCGAGGGATCCCTTAAATCAAGGTATAAGGGATTCTTCGACTCCTCCGCCAAAAGGCGGATCCGCTCAGAATGACAGCGTTAATAAGGACGACACGGATATTAAACGGCTAGCTGAACTCGCAAACGCCTATCATGTATATAATCAAATTTTACTGGACAATAATGCACTGGATTTTGCGGATCTGATTTTTTATACCATTAAACTCTTAAAAGAACGATCGAGTATTTTAAAATTAGTACAAAAAAAATATAAATATATTTTGGTCGATGAGTTTCAAGATGTGAATTGGTCTCAGTACCAATTAGTGCAGATGCTCTCGCAAACAGGCTCTCAACTTACGGTAGTGGGGGATGATGATCAGAGCATTTATGCTTTTCGCGGCGCTTCGGTCTCAAATATTTTGCGATTTAAAGATGATTTTCCTAACGCCAAAGAAATCGTCCTTAATGAAAATTATCGCTCCCAACAAGAAATCCTAGATGCGGCCTATAAACTCATTCAGAATAACAATCCTGATCGTTTAGAAGTAAAGCTGCATGTAAATAAGAAACTGACCTTTATTGGTGAAAAAAGATCAAGTAAACAGCCAGCAGTGGCGCATGTGCATGCCGCAACCCTGGATGAAGAAGTACGTAATGTTATAAAAACTATTACTGAAATTAAAGAAACGGACACTGAGGCAACCTGGAAAGATTTCGCCATTTTAGTGCGCGCCAATAACCATAGCGAACCGTTTATTTCCGCCTTAGAGCAAGCGGGGATTCCATATGAATTTCTTGCGGCTTCTGGCTTATATCGTCAGCCCCTTGTACTTGACTGTCTTAATTTCTTGCGGCTTCTGGAGAATTATCGAGAATCCGCAGCCATGTTTCGCTTACTACTTTTGCCGGTTTGGAAAATGGACGACCACGATCTGCAAAAAATCACTTATTTTGCCAAGCGAAAAGCTATATCTTTCTACGAAGCCTTAAAACAGAGCGAACAGTTTGGCTTG
>CAYNEQ010000017.1:0-11575 GCA_964396295.1 uncultured Gammaproteobacteria bacterium | reverse complement strand
TCCTAAATATAATCCTATTAATATTGGGCCGCTTGCAGAAACTAATAAAATTATTTTTGCTATGGAATGATTGTCAGATTCTTCGGCTCGGCTTTCTAAACTTGGCGCTGCTGATACAGTCGGTTCGCTAGTTGTCTCTGTTTCAGATTGGGATGTTTGATTTTCTGTTACAGGCGCAATTGCTTTTCGTGTCGCAATTGCTTGTTTTTTAATTACGGTTGATTTTACTAGTGACTGATTTGTAATTTTTTCACCCAAGATTTCGCCGACTAACAAAGTATTTTCAGGTTCAGTAGTTGTTTCTGGAATTACCATCAAAGTAGTGGTAGCAGGGGTGCTGGTAGGAGTTATTATACTGGTATTTTCGGTAGAGGTCGAGACTGTCGGGTTGGTGCCTCCTGTAGAGCCAGAATCAGCCGTATTTTGGGTGTTGTTGGTTGGGGCTAGGATAATTGGCCAAGACTTGCCTAGGAGGGCTGGAACGGCATGTTTGGTGCCAAACCAGTCAATGCTACCGTCCCAAGATTGAGTATAATGGTCATTGTCTAAAGTAGTAAGAATGTACCATGGATTTTTACCGCTGGTTGTAAACCATTCCTTCTGGCCTTCTCCTAAAGCATTTATGCCCATCATGGCCCAGCCGGTCGTGAGGGCGTCAGAAGCGCCATACCCCCAGCCGCCATCAGTAAGCTGTTGAGACTTTAAATATTGTTTGGCTTTGGTGAAAATAGCCGGGTCAATGATTAATCCTTTGTCTTGAGCGAACTGTAAGGCGTTTATAGCCACACCAGTCAAATCAGGAGATTCAAATGGTCCGGGATAAGCGAAACCACCGTCTGCTTGCTGATTTGCTTTAATCGCTGCCATAGTTGTTTGTACTACAGTGGAGTTTTGGTCAACATTTAGAGCCAAGGCTGCTAACAATCCAAAGACATCATCATTAATCCCATTAGCACCAAAAGTATTATTCACTACACACGTATTAAGTTTGCTCTTTAGGTCAGTAATTTTAGTATCAGTTGTGGCTACACCGCTCGCCAGTAAAGCCAAAATGTGCCGAGGGTAGGCAGTACAATTATTTAATTCGTTGTCTAGTTCGGTTATCGGATAATTATAAATATAACTATATAAAGAAGTGTTGCCACTTTTAACATCCTGCGTGTAGATATGTTGGGCCGCAAAACTCATAGCTAGCCAATCAGAAGTACCACCATCAACAATCTTGCCATCTGATTCTTGTTTTGATTTTATAAATTTTAGTAATTTTTCTACTGCGTCGTTTATCGAGGTTTGAGAAACTAGTTGATTGTTTGTGCTGTTGCCTGATCCGCCTCCGCCGGTATTTGTATCGGTTGGAGTTTGGTTTTCGGTACTTGAAGTAGTTAAAGTTGGATAGAGGATAATTGCTGAACTGGGGACAAAACCAGTTTTAGTGCCAAAGATGCTTATCGGATCAATTGAGGCTACAGCCAGTGAATATACCCCGGTTTCATTTTCTGTAGGGTTGCCATTTATTGAGAGGGTACTCTGGAGTGCTGGTTTCCAGATCGGATTAAAGCCTTCAAAGCCAAATTCCTCCAAAGTAATGGTAGAAGTTGTGTCTACTGCCGGTGAGCTTGAATCAGTGGCGATTCGTAATGGCAACACATCATAGGTAAGCAGTAAATTTTCGTTTGCTGACAGAAGATGTTTGTTTAGCGCGGTCATGCCGTAACTAAGATCAGCAAACCAATTCCAGAATATGTTATTAGCCCAATCGTTACTGTAAGAATTAATGGAATTTAAAAACATGTCAGTGCCATAGGTTGCCCAATCACTTGCAACTCCCGATTGTTTGACTGCGCACATGGCATTGAGGCTGTATGTTTGACTGTTGTCAGTTTCTGGACAGGCAGTGACGAGTAAATTAGGAAAAGAAAAAGTTTCCTGACTGGTGGCTATAGCCAAATTGATTGTGGTAGTTGCCAAAACAATTTCTGGCGTACTCGTGTCAGCGGCAATGTCATCAGGAGGTAAAGTTTCAGGAGTAGAAGTGGTCACAACTTCCGGTGTTGAAGTAGTTTGATCTGTCGGAATTTCTTCGGCTCGTGTGGGTAAACACAACAGCATTGCTCCGAAGATAATTAATATCTTTATTCCTCTGATTAGTTTAGGGTTATTTTTCATACTATGATTATTTACTTTCGTACCTCCAGGTAATTATGTCATTAGGCTCAATTGTATAATTTGAAACACCGATTTTTGCTTCTTGATTATTAATGTAGAGTGTCCAGTAAAATCCGGTTGAGGGGTTGTTTTTCACCCCGTTGATTTCTTCTATAAAATATCCAAGACCTGAAAATTTTTTACTGACAAATGAAATTTGTTTTGATTCTTGTAACTGGATCATGGCATCATAGGCTGTAGATCCAGGCTTAAGTTTTAATGCAAATTCTTGATTGTTTATGATGAAGGTAACAGGAACTGTATTGGTTTGATTCTCAAGCGGAGGTGAGGAAGTTGGTGGGGCAGTAGGAATGCTCGTAGAGGGTGTGAGTATTTTAGGCCCTGTCTTTTTACTTGTATTTTGAGGATCGGCATTAGGATTATTTTTTAATTCAGCGAGGATTATAGTGGCTGTAGTTGATAGGTGCGAACTGGTTGTTGATATTGGCGGCGGGGGAGAAGTATTATTATTTTTTTGGTTGGAAAGCAAATAGGCGGCTGAAGTAATGGCGATGAAAATTAGAGTAATGAAAAGGCGGTGTAAATTTTTGTTCATAAAATAAAAAACCTTTACCGGGCAGGAAAGATTTCAAAAAATATAAACATATTTTCCTGCTCGGGATTCAGCTTTTGCAAGCTGTATATCTGAAGATCGGACTTCCCCGGAGGGGTTTACCGTTGCGGCACAGTGGAGGAATCAAACCTCACTTCCACAGATATATTATTAAATTGTGTAGGTAGCCTATCACCTGGACTTTTTAGTGTCAAAGTTTGTCTGGGGATAAGGCAGTGGCTGGGCATTTTTTTGAAAGAGATCCTGCCCAAAACTCACCCCCCCAGTTCAGATTCCATCAATCACGTCGTCTAGACCTTAACGCCGCGCCGCTGATAACGCTGCTGGCGTTCGTGCTCATAGATCGCCTGAAGTCTTGCGATCTCGATCGTGACGACGCGTTGGCAGCGCTTGTTGTCGCACCTAAGCCGGGTCTTGGTGGTGGACTCGAATTCTCCTCCCACCTCAACAAAGGTGCCGGGACAATCGTTATTGTCCCCCTTGTTCGGATGTTCGAAGTAGGTGCATGGGAGTTCGATTTTGCCAGACATCTGCGACATGATCGTGGCCCCCCTTTATTTTATTTAGAGTATATTATTTATTTTTTTCGCGCAAGTGACCGTGTTGCGAAGTAATTTTGCCACGGTAATTGGCCCGATACCGCCGGGAGTAGGAGTGATGAAGCTAGCCTTTTTAGAAACAGTTTGGAAATCAACATCGCCGTACATGGTGCCGTTTTTATAGGCAATGCCGGTGTCAATGACAATCGTATTTTTCTTGACCATGTCTTTGGTAATCAAATCTTTTTTTCCTACAGCCGAGACAATCACATCTGCTTCCAAACATTTCTTTTTTATATCTTTCGTATGGCTGTTGCAGGTCGTGACACTCGCCAGTTCATTGACCAGCATAATAGCGAGTGGCTTGCCGACCAAGGCGCCTGCGCCGACAATAGTGATATTGTTGCCTACCATTTTGAATTTTATTTCTTTTAATACTTTAATCACGGCCCAAGGAGTCGGCGGTTCAATATGATTTGTCTTCATGACCAGTTTGCCGATATTAGTATCGGTCAGGCAGTCAACATCTATGGCCGGATTTATGGAGTTTAAAACTTCAGGAATATATAGTCGTTCAGGTAAGGGGAGTTGGATAATTAATCCGGTGAGTTGTGTATCTTGTTGGATCTTTTTAATGTTTGTTATCAGTTCTTCTTTAGAAATTTCTTTGGGGAATTGGTGTAAGGCAAAATCAACGCCCACTCTCTGCGCGGCGGCTTCTTTTCTTTTTATATAGGTAAGTGAGGCTTTGTTATTGCCAACCAAAACTACGGCCAGCTTCGGTACTATGCCTCTGGTTTTTAGTAGTGCTGTATCTTTAGCCGTGTCTTTTTCTATTTTTTCGGCAATTTTTCTGCCGTCTATGATGTTTGTCATGCCAGAAATATAGCATTTTTGTGTTTTTTTATCAAGTCAGGTAGAATAGTTTCGTATATAAAAATATAAACTCATTCGTTCGAAAGTAATTAAGCAAGCTTATTGCTTTCTCACTCATTTCGTTTATGAAAAAAACTACTTCATGGGGCAAGGTTGCCAACTGGTATGACAAGCTACTTGAAAAAGACGATGATTCGTTCCAGAAAAAAGTGATATTGCCGAACTTATTGCGCTTGATGAACTTAGACAAGAATAGAACTGTTTTAGATTTGGCGTGCGGACAAGGATATTTTACGCGTATTTTTTCTGAAGTCAGTGCCCACGTGTTTGCCTCTGATATATCTTCGGAACTCATAAAAATTGCCAAACAGCGCAATCAGAAGAGTAATATAGAGTATTATGTTTCGTCCGCGGATGATATCCGTTTTTGCGCAGATAAATCTGTGGATGCCATTACGATTATTTTGGCGTTGCAGAACATAAAAAATGTTGATGGAGTGTTGAAAGAATGCGCGCGAGTGCTCAAAGAAACGGGGAGTCTATATCTTGTCTTGAATCATCCGGCGTTTCGCGTGCCGAAATTGTCCAGTTCGGAATGGGATGAGCAAAATAAAATCCAGTATCGCCGCAGTGACGGCTATTTGTCAGAGTTTCAGACCGAGATAGATATGCATCCGGGAGAGAAGAAATCAGAAAAGACAGTCTCGTTTCATCGGCCGTTACAATATTATTTTAAAATACTGGCAAAAAATGGATTTGCGGTTGCCAAACTCGAAGAATGGATTTCTCATCGTGAACCGACCAAGGGTCCGCGATTTGCGGCAGAAGATAAAGCTCGGAAAGAGTTTCCTTTGTTTTTATTTTTGGAGGTCAAAATACTTAAGGATTCAAAATGATTTCCAGGAGTTCGGGAAACTTTTCTGTTTTAAGGCTGTTGAGAACAAAATGGCCTTTATTTTGGAATTCTATAAATTTAGCATTTTTCAATTTCGATTTTAAAATTTCTACACTCTTAATCACGTCAGGATAATCATCAGATGAATATAGAATAGTCAGTCCGGCGGTTCTTGATGAGATGTTTGAGTCAATTTGGAAGTTAAAAAATTCAGGGTCAATTATATGTTCCGGATCAAGCCATGGTGCAACCAGTATAACTTTATCAACCTGCTTTTGATTCTCACTTAACCATCTTATGAGAAATCCACCTCCACAGCTATGTCCTACTAAAATGGTATTTTCATTAACGTTAAATTGTTCTAAAAGATCCTTCCATCTTTTGTAGTTTGGTTTATAAAATCCCGGCATTTCA
Organism: uncultured Gammaproteobacteria bacterium; assembly: GCA_964396295.1. Lineage (GTDB taxonomy): Bacteria > Patescibacteriota > Patescibacteriia > Magasanikbacterales > GWA2-37-8 > XYD2-FULL-39-9. Next base: position 6,072 of record CAYNEQ010000017.1, on the reverse strand, counting down.
GGAGTCTGGGTTTCGATTCCAGTTAATAGAAGTTGCCGTTGAAGCCATGGTATCCAATGATCATTTGAAGAGGCTGGACGATTAGTGTCTTCAAATTCTGATTGATCATAGTATCCATGAATTATGATCGCTGTTTTCATGATCGAAGTATTTATAGATTGATGAGTTGTTCCGAGGCTTGGATTCGAACCAAGATAAATGGATTCAGAGTCCACTATCCTACCATTAGATGACCTCGGAGTTGTTTGTTGTCATCCTGATCCGCCTTTGGCGGAGAAGGATCCCTTAAACTAAAATGGGAGGGATTCTTCGGTCGCTTTGCTCCCTCAGAATGACAGACCTGTGAATTGTGTTATATTGCCGAACCAGCTTCAAATTTGTTGAGCCAGGCTGTATCTACCGTCTGTACTAAGCCCCATTTCCATCCGCGAGTCTTGAATATTTGCGGAGAAGAAATGTGGTATTTTTTGTTATCGGTAATCAGGTAGATTCGGCCGCTGTCCTTGGTTTTTACCAGTATTCGCTGCTTGGTAAATAGGACTGTTGGCGGCTGGACGGTTTTGCCGGTTTTGTGGCTGTAATCCCGTAAAGCGCCTAAAATTGTATCATATGAATAGCGCAAGTCAAGGCCGTATTTTAGGTCGCCATTGTCGTTGACGATAAATTCATCTGTCTTATCGTCAAACCCTTTTATGACAAAGGTGTGATAGTACGAGCCGCCTCTTAAGAATTGAATGCGGGGATTGTTGAGATTATATCCATATAAGAGCGCAAAGACCGGTCTGCCGGCGCTTAATTCGCTTTTAATCTCATCTAGAGTCGGGTTGGTCTTCACACGAGCCTCAAAATATTTGGAATACCCATTGACCAGTTTGGCAATTTCCGCCGCATTGGTATTGGCATTATAGCCAAAGATATTGTTTTCAATAGCTATATAGTTTAAGATGGCTGTTTTAGCTGTTGATTTGGTGATAGTTTTATCTGTATTCCCTTTGTAATACTGGTCGAGCATGACTAGCGTTGCTTCTTCGCAGGAATTGTTCCACGGTTTGACCATGAGACCGTCCGGAGCCTCAGGAGTAAATGGCACGGCCAGGTTGATATTTTCGGCAGCGGCCATACTTTGGCTGTTTGGAAACAATAAACCGTTGAGGAGAAATAGAGCAAAAATGGTAAAGGTAGAAGTTTGCATACAGGTTATGGGTTGATAGATGATATAGAAAAACTCTCTTGGGTAAGAGTACTCTTATATAGTATAACCCTTAGGAAGTAATTAGGTTACTTGGCCGCCAAAGTCAGCGGCGAGCTTATCTAATTCCGAGTCGTCAGCGGCTGTTTGTTGAGTTTCCACTACTTCACATACGAGTGGGATGTGCTCCGAGAAGAATTCGGTCAAAGTTTGCTCAATAGTTTTTTTAGTTTTGATTTCGGTAATTTTATCTTTATGAAAAGAGTAGGGTACAGAAATATGTAAATGCCCATCTTTAATGGCTTGCAGTTCGCTCATTTTGAGAATAAAGCTGAGGGAGTGATTGCTTTTTCCGATATGGTTTATAATTTCTTGCCATTTTGCTTTTATATCATCAATGGTTGTTTGTATATCGCCGTGAGCAATATGAGAAATGGTATCCTTAATTGCTTGAGTGATTGGGTGAGATTCTTTTTTTTCTTCTGTTTCGTTTGTTGTTTCCGTTGCTTTTGTATTTGAGTTGAGAGCCTCTTTGTTTATAGGTTTAGGGGTTTCCTCTGCTCGCCTTGGCTCGGCCTGCTGTGCAGAAGCTTCAGCGAGGCGAGTCGGAATGATAGCCGTTGGTGCAGGACCTTCTTCTGTCATGCCAAACTGTACCGCAAAAAGTTCTAAGGGTAATTGTGGTAGGGGCGCGGATTTTATTTCTCGATGTCGGGTAATCAGTGATTCCAAAAGCTGCATTAAGCGAGGTGTAGAAATTTGTTCGGAGATTTTTTTAAGAGCCTTCAAATCTGATTCGCTATAATCAGTATTTAAATTTTTTGTTTGAATGTTTGTCTGCATCATCATGGCCAAACGTAAGACTTCGATAGTGTCATAGGCAAACTGTTCCAAGTTGGCGCCGTCTTCGACGATTTTTGCTAATAACTCTATAGCCTGGGCAGGATTTTTTTCGACAATAGAAGTAATAAAATCCAGAATCGAACTAATGTTTGAAGTGGGCAAAATCATTTCTGCATCTTCAGGGCTGATACTTTTTAGATCTAAGCTCAAGATTTGGCCGAGTAAACTTTCCGCATCACGCACGCAGCCGTCGCTTTTGTTAATAATGCGTTCTAACACTTTTTTGTCTACTTTTACTTTTTCTTCTTTGATAATACTGTTTAGCCGTTCCAACATGTCGTCATAGCCAACTTTTTTGAAATTAAAACGTTGGCAGCGGGAAATAATGGTGGCCGGGAGTTTATGCGTTTCGGTGGTGGCTAAGATAAAAATCACATGCGCCGGCGGTTCCTCGAGGGTCTTGAGCAGTGCGTTAAACGCGCCCGTAGAAAGCATGTGCACCTCGTCGATAATAAATATTTTGTATTTTGACTTGGTGGGTTTGAATTGAGCGTTTTCAATAATATTTTCTCGGACATTATCTACACCTGTGTTTGAAGCCGCGTCGATTTCTATAATATCAATACTGCGGCCAGCGGTGGATTCTTGGCAAGAGGTGCAGGTGTTACAGGGTTCATAGGTGCCGTCCTTTCTATTCTCGCAGTTAATGGCCTTGGCAAGCAGGCGAGCGGTAGTGGTTTTGCCAGTGCCACGTGGGCCACAAAATAAATACGCATGGGCAATGGCACTATTTGCGATCTCGTTAGTGATAGTTTTAATAATATGTTGTTGCCCAGTGACGTCAGCAAAAAGTTGCGGGCGGTATTTGCGGTAGATAGTTGACATAAGAAAATTTATAACCCAACCTCACTCAATTCAGTCTTGCCGGTCTTTACAGCCACGCCAAGCTGGGCGCGTTCCATAATCTCGGCTTCGACAATTTCTCTTGGTCGGCCGTATTTGAGACGAGAGAGCTCTTTGATGGCGGCGGCTAGTTGTTTATTGCCGGAACGTGGGGGATAGGTGAACATATTAAACGGCTTGGCAGCAGTATTGTCAATCAGCAGTTTTACATACGCCGTATATTGTTCTACGTTGACAAGATCGTATGAGCTAAATACTGGCGCATACTCTTTAGCCAGGATTTCGGCGTCTTCTACACCAATACGGAAGGAGACCAGCGTACCGGCATTACCCAAGACCGCATCACGGACCGTAGTTTTGCCTTTATTATCTTCCAGCTGTTTCATATACTGATGGGCGATAATGAGCTCTAAGCGGTATTTACGGGCTTCAGAAAGAATGGTGGCAATAGAGTCTGTGATAAAGTTCTGGAACTCATCGATATAAAGATAAAAATCATGACGCTGGTCTTCGGGAAGCGAGGCGCGCTCGAGAGCTGCCATTTGCAGCTTTGACACGATGATCAGACCGAGTAGGTTTGAGTTGATTTCACCAACCAACCCTTTGGCGAGATTTACTAGCAAGATTTTTTTCTTATCCATGACTTCGCGGAAACTGAAACCGGAGTGAGTTTGGCCAATGATATTTCTGATCATGGCATTTTCTACGAAGCGGCCGACTTTTGAGATCAAATAGCCTAACATTTCGGATTTATGAAAATCAGAGGTCTTGGCCATTTCTTTATCCCAGAAGGCCAGTACCATTGGGTCGGTTAATTTTTTCTTCCATTGTTTGACAAATTCATCGTCAGTAAACATGCGGGGAATTTCGGCAATCGTGCCGGGATTTTCCGTGTCAGCCATCAGTGTCAACATCACATTTCGCATGTTGTGTTCAAACATCGGGCCGATCATAGACGGATCAGTCACCAGTTTGTAGAAAATAGAAATCATTTCTTGAGTGGCAAAATCTTTTTGTTCTTCGGATTGCACGTCGATCATGTTTAGCCCAATCGGACGTTCGACATCAGAAGGGTTGAAATAAATCACATCTTCGGCCCGTTCTTTTGGCACGTGTTGCAAAACATAATCCACAAAATCACCATGCGGATCAATTACACAGACGCCTTCGCCATTAATAATATCTTGGACAGCCAAGTTCTGGATAAAGACGGATTTACCACTACCTGATTTACCGATGGTATATAAATGACGGCGGCGATCTTCGCGCTTCATTTTAATAATGGTTTCTTCACCGCGATAGACGGCTCGGCCGAGGATAATGCCTTCCTTCGGTACATTGGTTGGTGGGGGAGCTTTGCGAGCGCCGAGCCAATTAATATTTGGTGTTTCGGTATTGGGGATTGGCATATGCCAAAAACTGGCCATTTCTTCGGTGTTAAAGACCATGTAGTGATGTTCGCGCATGCTGCGGTAAATATAATCTCGGATCAGGGCATTAGGCCGACGAGGCACTGCCGCCGCGAGCGTATTGCCGTAACGATATAAATTGTATTGACTAAAGGCGTTAATAATATTTTCCAAATTGAGGACCGCCTTTTCCTTGCTGTTCGCCGAACTGACCAGACGAATGGTAGCTTCTACACCGCCGCGACTTATTTTTTCTTCCATGTTTTTTACCATTTCTTCTTCCATTTGGGTGAGTTGGTATTTTTGTTCCATGGACGACGGTTCGCCCGGCTTAGGCGCTTTGCGAGTGAATTGTTTAGCGACTTCTTTTAAAAATTTTAGAACCAGATTTTTCTTTTCTACATCTTCAAACTTTTCTCCCTTTTTGATGTCGCGAATCATGTGGACGCCTTGACTGCGCCAATGGCTCGAAGCCGGGCGGACAATGTACTGGATAATCGCACCTTCATCTTCGCCGATTTTACTAAGTGGATTGAGCAAAGCGACCAAAGGATCGCTGTCCAGTTTTTTATAGGTCTTGAGCGGAAAGGCTGATTTGTGTTTGAGCCACAAATACGCACCCACAATATGACTCTGTGGTTTGAAGGCATTATAATCCGGTTCCTCGGTGATTTCGGCGTGCGGGTATTGCGCATGAATTTGCTGTTCGACAAAGCCTTTGATTTTATCGGGGATAATCACATAAAAAGAAATTTTACTGTCTTTCACCACAATCTCAAAAGCTACATGATCATTACGGCCATAGAGCCAGGCTTTAAGACCCTTTTCTTTTTTCAAACCGGCAATGGCGGAGAAAATGGTTTCTGAAACCGCAATCTCTTCTCGAACGTGGTTGATGTTATCATCACCGCTGCTGGCTTCCGGTTTGTCGCCCTTTTTTTCTTTCGGCACTTTGATAAGTAATATGGTTTTATGGAAGGCTTTGCCGCGACGGCCTTTGATGGTTAGAACTGCTCTTAGGATATATAAAGAGGCGATAATAAAAATCAGACCCAGCAGAAAAGGGAAGAGCGTGATAAAAGTATTAGTAGATAAGAGAGAATTGGCGTCAGTAAAAAGATCTGAAATATTCATACCAATTTATACTTTTTTCCTTAACGCAATAATGCGATCAGTTTTTATTTTCGCTTCCTGTTCCAAGAAAAAATGATTTATTCCCGGTAACATGCGCAGCCAGTCCAAAATTAAGCGCAATATCTTTTTTACTTTAATATGGGTGCCCTTTAGGAGTTCTCTGATCTGGGCCGCAGTTTGTTCGCCTTTAAGTTTGAATTCTTGTTTGGCTACCGGTGAAAGACGTTGATAGGAATCATTGAGGCCGTCTTCAAGAATTTTTTCTATTTTAATAATCGTTTCATCCTTTACAGGTGGTGGCAAAGTTGGTCTTTTTCTAATTACCGGTCTCGGCTTTTGTTCATTTGATTCTTGCCGAGTAGGTTGAGGAAGTTCGCGATTTTCCGATCGTTCTCCTTCGATAATATTTTCTTGTTCCAATTGCAAATCAGCCTCTGGTGAAGGTTGAGAGACTTCAGCTGTTTTTTGTAACAGCTTTTCTTTGGTTGGTTTAAAAGCCATAGATAGATATACAATATTATAGCATGTTTTTTCTCTCACAACAATGTGATATACTATAGGCATGACAAAAAATATTGCTGAGATCCAGAGCAG
>CAYNEQ010000016.1:6661-11830 GCA_964396295.1 uncultured Gammaproteobacteria bacterium | reverse complement strand
ATCACAAACTCATCGACGTTTTGCAGCCGGGCGTTAAGGTAAAAAAGGAAAATATTATCCATATTGGCAGTAAAGATTTGGATCAAGCAGAGGTGGAAATTATGAGAAGCCAGCAGATAGAAGTTTTTACTATTATGGATATTATCCGACACGGCTTGAATCCGATCATGGAAAGTTTATCAGCGCTGCAAAAAAGAGTCCGCTATATTTGGGTTAGTATGGATGTTGATGCGATTGACTCTCAGTATGCCCCGGCGACACCTATGGCCACACCCGATGGTTTGACAAGAAGAGAAATAATTAATTTGACTAAATTTATCGGCAGAACCAATACAGTGATTGGTTTTGATGTAGTAGAAGTGGCACCGAAATTGGATGTAGATAATAAGACTGGGAAATTAGTTATAGAATTAGCCGCAAATTTATTGGGAGGGGAATATAATTGGTATGAGCAGTATATGAAAGAGGAGGAGGAAAAACAGGCAAAGCGAGCTGTTAAATAAATGTATACAAAAAGACCTTACATATGTAAGGTCTTTTAATTATAGGATCTATTTCATTTTTTCTCGCAATAATTTTTCTGCGACAGCCGGATCGGCCGCGCCTTCCGTCGCTTTCATAACCATTCCTTTCAAGAATTGCAAAATTACTTCTTTGCCATTTTTGAACTGTTCGACTTGTTGCGGATAATTTTTGATAACTTCTGCCACCACCTCAGCCAATTTATTTTCATCAGAGATTTGTCCATAACCTTTTTCTTCCATAACATGCGTGGGGTCAAGATCTACACCTGAGTCTAACATTTCTACGAGGATTTTTTGAGCATTAGTAGAATTTACGCGATTGCTATAGATTAAGGCGATCAGTTCGGCAAAATTTTCTGGCTTGAGTTTGAGGACTTTGATATTAATACTTCGTTCGGCCATTGCCCCCACAAGTTTGCTGGTGAGCCAGCCACCGGCAAGTCGAGCGATCTGCTGTTTTTTAGTCTGGATAATTTCATCAGTATCAGTTTTGGTTTCGTTTAGGGCATGGAGCCAATCAGTCAGTTCGCTCATTACTTCTTCTGTGTACCTAGCCCAGGCTTTGTCAGCTGCCAACATTTCCGCATCAGCATAGGAAAATCCGTATTCATCTCGAAAACGAATTCTTTTTTCATGTGGTAATTCTGGTAATGATATATCTCCAGCCACAATAAGTGGGTGAAACGGAGGGATGTCTGGTTCGGGGAAATAGCGATAATCAGCCGCGGTTTCTTTTTCTCGCTGCATGACGGTTTCGCCGCTATTATCATCCCAGCCCCGAGTTTGTTGTTTCCAGGTTTCGCCTTTTTCTAACATTTCAGTTTGGCGTTGGATTTCAAATTCGATAGCCTTTTCTACAGCCCGGAACGAGTTAATATTTTTGACCTCTACTTTTGGGTTAAGGGTATACCCATCTACCGGTTTTATTATGCCGTGGTCATTAATGAATTTTCCTTCCTCTTGCAAGGAGATATTGGCTTCACAGCGCATATTGCCCTTTTCCATATCCGCATCACTAATTTCGAGGTACCTGAAAATAGTCTGCAATTCTTGGCAATAGGCCTTGGCTTCAGCAGAGCTGGTGACTTCTGGTTCAGAAACGATCTCGACAAGCGGCACACCAGCCCGATTAAAGTTTACTAAGGTGTTGCCGACTGCATCATGCGAAAGCTTGGCCGTATCTTCTTCCATATGGACGCGCGTGACGCCGATATGAGCCTTGTCTCGATAATTCTTACTTGGTAAAAATTCGAGATCAATGTAGCCGTGTTCGCCGATGGGCTGATCAAATTGAGATATCTGGTATGCTTTCGGCAGGTCCGGATAAAAGTAATGTTTGCGATCAAATTTGCTGTGTTCGCTAATTGTACAATGTAGCGCCTTGGCAATTTTAGCCGCCCAGGCTAAGGCAGTTTGGTTGGGGACAGGTAGGGTGCCGGGATGACCAAGACAGATTTCACAGATATTAGTATTTGGTTGGGAGGCAAAGGGATCGTTTTTACAACTGCAGAACATCTTGCTTTTGGTTTTGAGTTCCACGTGGATTTCCATGCCGATAATCGGGATGTATTTAGGCATAATTGAAGCTTAAGTATTGGTATAAGGGTATCATTTTTGTCTCTGTTTTGCAAACAAATTTAGAGATCAAAAAACCTCTGGTAGCGCAGAGGTTTTTATTAGGCGGATAGATTATTGCGTGCTCACGGAAGGGGTAGATGGTCCTTGGTCAGTCACAGCCAGCTGCTTGGCATTTAAGTATAAAATTAATGGTGCCGAGGTGGTGAGTGGGGCTAGCAGTATCACCACAAGTCTCTGTAACAAACTCTGGAAGGTTAATTGCAGAAACGAGGGTATAGGGATTGCCGTCACCAGATAAGACATGACAAGCAGCGGAATGATGGTGATAATTCCGAACACCAGGCCAAACATGATAAATCTCCATGCAATTTTCCATCCCTGACCTCTGACTAGGGATTTGCTGAAGTTTAGAGCGCTTAAATATTTGGTGCCATCAAGTACAACTGGAAAAAAGTACAATACATACCAAACACTGAAAATAGCAATAAATATAATTGGTACTAAGATAAGTGGTGCTGCCACAAGTGAGGTTAGTAGATTAGGCCAAACTGTAAGCAGTATTAACGCTAAAATCGGTATTAAAAGCAAGCCACACATTATCAGGCCAAACAGGGCTGAAGTAAGAAATAGGGGAATGATTAATCGTTTCGATGTGCGTACATTCTCTTTCCATTCTAACACTTGTCCAACAATATCTGCATGTAGAGCACGTGTGAGCGCAATAGGTCCCCACCAGTAGGTAATTATTCCTTGAATAATAAAGACAAGAATTATCAAAATGTTAGCAACGACGCCTAGAAGCCACGATGATTCTAGAAACACTTCAAGGTAAGAGAAGGCGATTCCCAATACTGCTAACACTACAAATGGTAAAAACATCATTAAGATGTAAGGCACGTATTTGCGAAAATTTCTGAGATACAAATGAAAACTTTCAGAGATAATCTCTAATGATGGTTTAAGCATATAAACTATATAGCCAAAATTCTCTTTAAAAAATCGATTGATTCTTGCTTCATTATATCAATTTCCACATCGGTATTCAAGTATTCCAGCTTTGTGCCTCGGTCGGTAAATAATTTTTGGTAGGCAGGGGAGAGATAGGTGGCTAAAGCTTTTTGTTGGAAATCAAGTTTGTCAAAAATAACATCATCTTGTTTTTCGTATCGAATGGCCAGCCGTTTTTGGGCAGTTTCGGGACTCATTTTGATGATACAGAGGCAATCTGGTCTGTATTCGAGCGCCAAGGCATTCCCGGGGAGCTGAGATAGCCAATCGAAGCTGAGATTCCCGCTCAATGATTGATAGCAGAGCGACGTTGCGACTCCTCTATCTTCAATAATATGTTTATTGTCTTTTAAAGCCGGAATGAGAATTTTTGTATATAAAATCAAACGGTCTAACGAATATGCTTGGGCAATGGCTTCTTCCGGGTAGCTGGTGCCATTTTTAATGAGCTCATCCCGGATAACTTTGCCGATGCCGGTAAAAGTTGGTTCGGCGCTGAAAATAAAATCGCATGGCTTCACCTCTTCGTAATTGGGGTAGCGGCCATTATCTGCTAGATATTTTTTGAGATCAAAGACAGATTTATTTTGGTCAGCAAGGTATTTTTTCCAGGTCTCAACAATGGTGCTTTTGCCTCCGCCTTCGATACCGTCTATCATGATAAACATAGTTTGAAATGCTTTGTATGCTTATGATGCCTGTAAAGCCTGGAAAGTTGCCAGCCTCATAGGCATTATTAGCGTTAAGGGCCTTCTAAGCTTTTTTAATATATTTAAGAAAAGAAAAGCCGGGATGATCTTCGCGTTCGATTTCTTTCCACATATTTTTATCGATCTCTGGGAAGAATACGTCGCCGTCAATTTTTTGTTTTACTTCGGTAATATAGAGCGTATCCGCTTTGTCTATAGTTTGACGAAAAATTTCCGCACCGCCAATCACCATAATTTCTTTGTCGGGAAAATTTTTGACCGCTTCTTCGATTGAGGTAAAAACGAAGACAGACTCAGGAACAGGGAAATCTGTTTGGCGGGTGATGATAATATTTATTCGATTAGGAAGAGGTCTGAATTTTTCTGGTAATGACTCCCAAGTTTTTCTGCCCATTAAGACAACCTTGCCAGTAGTAATAGTTTTGAAATGTTTTAAATCTTCAGGCAAATACCAAGGCAAGGCATTTTGTTTGCCAATGCAATTATTTTCGGAGACAGCGGCAATAAGGGAGAGAGACATGTTAGACTGCAATATCAAATTTGATGGTTGGGTAGCTTTGATAGTTCAGAATTTCTGTATCTTCAGCTTTCCAATCAAAAATAGAAGTAAAATTTTTGGTTTGAATAGTAGGGAGTGGGTATTTATTTGGGTCGCGACTGAGCTGTTCTTTTAGGCCCTCGACATGATTTGAATAAATATGTGTATCTGCCAAAAATCCAACTAGTTTACCTTCCTGATAGCCAGTTTCTTTAGCAAGTAAATGTAGCATTGTGGCATAACTTGCAATATTAAAAGGTAGCCCTAAAGCGACATCAACTGATCGTTGGTTCCATAGAAGATTGAGCCTGCCATTTATAACGGTGACTTGAAAGCCGTAATGGCAATATGGGGGCATGGCTTTGTTTACATCCAAGGGGTTCCAAGCCATAACAATCATACGACGGTCACTCGGGTTTGTTTTTAGAGTCTCGACAACTTTTTTTAACTGATCTACTCCTTGGCCGGTATAGTCAGTTTGGTAATTTTTATATTCTGCGCCGAAGTGCCGCCATTCCCAGCCGTAAATAGTCCCTAGATCTCTTTCTTCTAGCATTTTTTGTTTTGTTTCAGGATCGTTTTTATACGCTATTCTTAGAGGTGAGCACCATTCATCCCAAATATGATTATTTCTATCTTGTAGCCACTTTTTATCAGTAATGCCTTTAATGAAAAATTCTAGTTCACTCGCAATTAGTCGGAAAGGAACTTTTTTTGTTGTGAGCAGTGGAAATCCTTTGGACATGTCATGCTGAAACATAGCCCCGGCAATAGCAATAGTACCCGTACCAGTACGATCTTCTTTTTTTTC
>CAYNEQ010000016.1:0-6561 GCA_964396295.1 uncultured Gammaproteobacteria bacterium | reverse complement strand
ACATAGCCCCGGCAATAGCAATAGTACCCGTACCAGTACGATCTTCTTTTTTTTCACCGTTTTCTAAGATGTTTCGGACTATGTCTAGATAGGCGTACATAGAAAATTTTAAGAGACGTAAAAATTAGTTTTCTTCAACAATATCAGCATCAGTTAATTCTTCTTCGTCAGCCTCTAATTCTGCTTCGTGTGTCATGTCAACAATATGTTCAGAAGCTGCCGGTTTAACGTTTAAAGCTGCTTTACGCAATTCAGCGTCTGTATCTGTGTTATCAAATTTACTATGTACTGGATGTTGTCCTCTTTCCATAAAATTAAATTTAAAATAAATTAATCTAAGTTTAAGCTCCCGTTGTTCCAAATCCGCCCCTGCTTTCTGTCTTCATTTCTTGCACTTCTTCCCACTGGGCTTGGTCTATGCGGACAAAGACGGCTTGACCAATGCGTTCACCTCGGGTAATCGGCACTTCCTGGTCGGTAAAGTTATAAACCTGCATGAGCAATTCATCTTTTTCGCCATGGAAATCTTGATCAATTATACCAACTCCATGGGGCACCAGCAAGCCCTTTTTTTTGGGTCCGCTCGAGCGGCTGGCAACCATGAGCATGTAGCCAACAGGAATTTCGACAATGATATTTGTGGGGATTAACGACAGAGTTTTTGGCGCTATAGTCATGTCTATCCGGCTATAGAGGTCAAAGGCGACCGCGCCCTTGGTTTGATATTCAGGAAGGGGAAGGGCAGGGTCAATTCTTTTTATGTTGACTTGCATAAAACGCTTATTTATTTGTACGCTTTTTAATCAATTCATCTAATTGTCTGTGAAACTTCTCAATAGTGCTGCTATTATCAATTCGTTCGGTTGCGTGTGTTAGTAGTTCCGCAATACTTACTTCAGTTGATCGGTTATGATCTGCCTTAAACTCTTCAAATGTTTTAGTTTTATCATCAGTTCTTTGGCCGCGTTGTACTAATCGGTTGTATCGAGTTTCCAAATCAGCATAAATCTCGCAGAGTATGTAGTTCGGAAGTTTTGAGAGAAATTCTACATCAGCTAAGCGGCGGGCATTAGACACCACGATGATATTATTTGCGTCCTTAGCTACATCTTGAGCCATAGTTTTGGCCATAATATCTTGGCCAAAGGCGCCCCGCATTATCTCTGACATTTTGACGAGATTATCACGATTGTGTTCAAGATAAAATCTATTAAGCGCGTCCTCCAGCATAGTAGAGAAGCTGTAGATACTGGCACCATAGGTATCTCGCAAATAAAAAGCCGCACTATCTTTGCCGCTGCCCATTTGTCCGGCAAACACCAAAATCAATTTGGAAGACATAGATTATTTTTGGAGAAAATTTTTCCACATTTGGCTGGCAATTGGTTTTGAATCACCAACATATTTACTGTTCTTGTTTTGGCTGTAGGGATTGTCACATGGTGAAGACAATTTTTCGAAAGCCATTTGCGCAATTGGCATTTTGTAGTAAAGAAGAATAGGTAGGGTAGCAGTATTGTGCAATTCAAGAGTCATTTTTAGGGAATTGCCGGGGTCTAAGAATCCGGCCGTGACATGAATGAGCAGTCCCATACGACCAACCGAACTTTTACCTTCCAGTCTGCCGACCATATCATTGGCTACACCGGTAGTTTCATGAATAATGCCGAGTGCAAATTCGCCGGGATGCAGCACGAATGGCTTTTCTTCATCTATTTCAATAAGGTTCATCATTTCGTCGATAGGTTTTTTTGGGTCTATCACAAAATTTTTGTTTGTGTCATAGACCAAAAATTGCTTGCCGAGATGTAGATCTATAGAAGCTGGCTGGATATATTTTTCATCAAACGGATCTATAACAATTTCCTTATTTTCAATGGCTTTTTTGATATCCCGATCAGAGAGAATCATACGAATATAAATGAATAATAATTGTTAAAAGTGTAACAAAAAAGCCCTGGCTTGGCAAATTATATGCCATGCATTTTCTTATACTTTTCCGCTTCAAAAATAATCTTTTTTGCCACAGATAATGTATAAGCGGGGCGAGAGCTGAGCGCAGTTTCATTGCATAACATGATACCGTCAGCGCCATCAAGCACAATGTTGGTGAGGTCCAGAATATCCGAACGCATCGGGATATAGTTATGGATACTGCCTTCTAAAATTTGAGAAGAAACAATTACTTGTTTTTTATGGCGTTTGACCATTTTGATGGTTTCTTTTTGCAGAATTCCCAGTCGTTCAAAGGGCATATCGAGGCCGAGTTTGCCGCGATTTAAGAGGAGTAATTGATAAAAATCATCCTGACAGATCTGATCTAGATGTTGGATAGCGGTTTGCGTTTCGATGCGCGCAATAATTTTTGGCCGCCAGCTAAAATCGGATAACTTTTTGATTTGTTCATTAACGCCGGGACTGATATAAGGTATAGCCACGTATTCAGGGGCTATTTCTTCTAGCGCAGTGAGCACTTCTTTTAATCTATTAAGATAATTTTCATTTTCCGTATTTTGGTGAATGTGTACGGCAAGAGTCGATTGAATTATACCTTCGTTGAGTGAGCGCACGCGGACCGTATCTTTATTAATAATTTCCGTAACTTGTAACGCGATTTTACCTTGATCTATAGAAGTAATTTGGTTGATGTACACCTGGTTGCCTAACTCAGGAATATGTACGTACATGAAGTCGTCGTCAGGAATTTCGCCAGTGACTGGCTGTAAAGCCTTTCCAGGCAACGTTTCGGGTATTGATTTGAGAATCAGTTCCTCGTTTTCCAGCACCGTACGAGGTTGGCGAGGGCTAGCCAGGCGGATTTGGTTGGACGGAAGATTGATAATAATCTTTGTTGATGAGTTTAATTCATCGATGATTCGCATGCCTTTTTTGATACGTTCAATAGTTTCTTCCACTGGACCTTGGGAGAAACTATACCGAAGCGCATCGGCGCCGGCCAAAACAATTTTTCTGATTTTGTCTTCGGGAAAGTTGCTTAAACTCAAGGAGGCAACTATGAACATAAGGTATGTATTAAATTAGCGACAGAAGTACTGGTAGTGTACCTAGATTTTCTAGAAAAGCAAACCCCGCCTTCTGGGCGGGGTTTGTGCTATTTAGACGCTGATTTTTATGGAAGGACTCATGGTTGAGCAGAGGGTGACATTTTTCAGGAAAGTTCCTTTGGCTGTGGCCGGTTTCGCTTTGCGTAAGGTATCAAGGAAAGCTTCAATATTCTGTTTTAATTTCTCTTCGCCAAAACTGATCTTGCCAACCGCTTGGTGGACATTGCCACCATCGTCATTTTTGAAGGTAACTTTACCGGTCTTGAGGTCGTCAATCATTTTTTTGATGTTTGTACCTACTGTATCAGACTTTGGGTTAGGCATAAGCCCTTTTGGACCGAGGACTCTCGCGACAGCTGCCATCTTAGGCATCATGTCTGGAGTGGTAATGGCGATATCAAAAGAAAATTTGCCGGTGTCTTTGATTTTTTTAATATCTTCTTCGCCGTAGACAAAATCTGCACCAGCATCTTTTGCTTCTTTTTCTTTTTCTGGAGCCACGAAAGCGGCGACTGTCTTTGATTTACCGGTACCGTTTGGTAAGACTACGGTAGCGCGAACTTGTTGTTCGGTTTTCTTCGTGTTGATGCCCAAATTAGCATGTACTTCTACGGTCGCGTCAAATTTTGCGATCGAAACTTCTTTGAGAAGCTTGAGGGCTTCATCAAGTGAGTAGACTTTGTTTTTGTCTACTTTAGCCAAACTGGCCGCCATCTTTTTTGACATAGATTTAAGGTTTAGGTGGTGCAAACCCCCGAATGTTCGGGGTCCCACTAATGGGAAGCAGTATATATAAATAAAGGTTTTTTGTCAATATCTATGGGTTTTTATTGACAAATACATCTATTTTGTCTATACTGAAGCCTTATTGAATTTTGTTTTAGGGGAATTTTGCATAAGTTTTGTGTAAAGTTTCCCCAAAACAAGTTCAACTTACAGCCGGCTTGGGGGAGCTGGCTATACGAGGGAAAATGGATCCACAAGAGTTGCCGGATCATGCGGGGTGTAAGGTGGGCGTCTTTTCGGTCAGTGTCGCAAAAAACAGGGTGACACTAACGTATGCGACCTGTAGATGTGGGCGGAGCTCTGACGGCAAGGTAGCGCTCTTCAAAGAGGAGACGGAAAGGTGGGTGCATGATAGTCTCCCCGTAAGCTTGGTAAAGGAGCTTCTCAGAGATCTGTCACAGAGGCGGGGCCCTGTGGCCCAACTCTCCAGAGATCTGATGGGGCTGCTTTTTGGCCAAGCCTAAGAGCAGCTTTTCGCCGTCGTAGTTCGCCTTTAACGGATAAGCTATTGTCTGCTAAAGGCGACGGCGAATTTTCTTCTATAATACAAAACACTCTTTTTTCAAAGGGTGTTTTGTTTTTTGATGATTCTCTTGCCAACTATTACACGGTGTAGTAGAATATAAAAACTAATTTTTAAATTCATTTCTCATATGATGAAACAAAAGTTTGGAATATTATTAAGTTTTACTGCTCTACTCATTTTGGTTGGCGCTGGCTGTGCAAAAACCAACACTCCAGCCGCGCAAGATGCTAATACGCCCGCTGCCGTAGAATCTGGTACTGACAATGATTCGGACCAAATTGTCAGTGATGATGCAGGAGATGATAGAGATGTGGATGATGATGCTGTTGTGCCCGGCAGATCAACCGGAGAAACTATTAGGCCGCCTGAGCCAGCTGCAAATGTCACGGCACAGTTTACCATGACCGAAGTGGCCAAACATAATTCACAGTCAGATTGCTATATTGTGGTAAATGGTAGTGTATACGATGTAACCAAATTTATTCCAAATCACCCAGGTGGACCAGAGAGAATTATTCCGTTATGCGGCAAGGATGCGACTAGTGCTTTTAGTGGGCAGCATGGTGGTCAGCCACAGCCGGAAGCAGTGCTTGCTAGTATGAAGATTGGAACTGTGCAGAAATAATTTTTTCAATAAAAAACTCCCGGTAAACGGGAGTTTTTTATTACTTTAGCAGATGCGCGAATTTTTGTTTTAGTTTTGCGATCTTAGGATCAATCACTAGCTGGCAATAGGGCTTATTCTGATTATTGGTATAATAGTTTTGGTGATAGTCCTCGGCTTGGTAGAAGATTTCGGCAGGTTTTATTTCAGTTACGATCGGCCTGGCAAATGTTTTGTTATCGCTCAGTGCTTGTATAAATTTCTCGGCCGCTTGTTTTTGTTCGTCCGTAGTATAGAAAATGGCCGAACGATATTGAGTGCCGATGTCATTGCCTTGTTGGTTAAGAGTAGTAGGGTCGTGGGAAGTAAAAAATACCGAAAGGAGTTCTTCCATGCCGATAGTAGCTGAGTCATAATCAATTTTTATGGCCTCGGCATGGCCGGTTCTGCCGGTACAAATATCTTCATATGAAGGATTGGGTACCATGCCTCCAGTATAACCGGAAGTAACTCGCTCTACGCCTCTTAACATTTTAAATACTGCTTCTACACACCAAAAGCAGCCGCCGGCGAAGATAATTGATTGAGGCATAATTATTTACCTGGCATTTTTAAGTGCCTTGGCCCACCACAAGAGCTGGCTGATCATTTTTTGGGCTTGGTCGGTAGCTTTGGCAAACAGATCGCTGGCTTGGGCTTTGCCAAAGAGAACAGGGAAATATTCGTTGCCAAGGAAGTGGACCGCTTCGCGTACTGGCGCCATCTGTAATTCGACGGCCATAAGGCGCAAATGCTCAACGGCGCGAGCGCCACCTACGCTGCCATAACTAACAAAAGCTACAGTCTTATTATTCCATTCTTGGTAGACCCAATCCATAGCATTTTTGAGTACCGCCGAAGTGCTGTGGTTATATTCAGGACTGACAATAACAAACGCATCGCCTTCGGCAATTTTGGCAGTAAATTTGGCGACCATTTCATTTTTATATGGGGCTTGTTTATAGGAAGGTGTTTCGGCTTGATCAAAAAATGGCATAGGATAATCTCGCAGATCAAGAATTTCTACATTTACACCGTCTTGCTTTTTTAATTCTTCGGCGATCCAGGCGGCTGGCTTGTCGCTGAAGCGGCCTTCGCGAGTGCTGCCGACGATGACTTTGACAGATAAAGTATCTGACATATGATTTATATTTTAATAATAAATACTACAGACTGTAGTATATCAGAAAATAAAAAAAGTGCAATCGCACAAATTCAGAAAAATTATAGTTTGCAAAGGCGTTGGACGGGGCGGCGCAACGTCTTGGTAGACATGCGCCGCCCGAAGGGGTAGAAGTTGGCATGATCCGCTTGTGCGGACGGTGCGAGTGTGGGTCCTGTACTAGCGACCCGGCTTCTGCCCCTGAGATGGACCCTGCGGCTGGGACGGCGGCTTCCGTCCCTCGCGTTGGTCGTGCTTGTCCTGATCGTTCAGGACCTTCATGCGTCGTTGAATGACGCTGTCGAAGATGCTGCCGGGGTTTCCACTTCCTTGCATTGTGCGGCTACTCCGCAAATCAAAAGGTTAACCTTCCAAGAAA
>CAYNEQ010000015.1:0-13116 GCA_964396295.1 uncultured Gammaproteobacteria bacterium | reverse complement strand
CCTTGCTCATCGGCGACCTTATCAGTCTGTATATCGGCCTCTATATTGGCATCTTTTTGAGATATTTGAATCTTCCGGGGCAAAAATTTTCCGAGCTTGCTATTATAATGACCGGGCTTTTCTTCTTAGCTGCGATCATTATTTTTATTGCCGGACTTTTCGACATTAGCAAGTTAAAAAATTCTTGGTCTTTTTATCAAAAAATCATCATCTCGGCTGTTGCTTGGATAATTTTTGGTGTGCTCTATTTTTATATTAATCCAAAAAAAGATGTCTCACCAAAAACTATCCTGTTACTTACAGCTGTTATTGGTTTTGGACTCATGGCCATCTGGCGTTTTTGCTATAACAAATTTATTGCTGTAAATCTAAAATATAATATAATTTTTGCCGGTGTTACTGATGAAGTCAGACAACTCATTAAAATAATTGCCAAAGAACCGCAACGCGGCTATAGCTTGACTGGCATATTATACGAGCACGAAGAGGAAAAAAATAATTTTAACATACCTAACATAATTTTTGGCAAAAGTATTGAAGAAATAAATAGACAGGCTACTGAACCGGCAAATATTATCGTCCTCTCTCCAACCATGAGCTCTAACAAAGAACTGCTCCAAAAACTCTATCAGAGCTTGTTTCAGCAAATTAGCATTGTCCGCCTATCAGATTTTTACGAAGCTATCATGGGCAGAATTCCTCCCTTCACTTTCTCCGAAGGCTGGTTCGTCGCAAATCTGCAGGAACAACAGAAAAAAATTTATGACCGCTTCCGCATTTTAATAGATTATATATTTGCTGTAATTATCGGCATAATTACAACTATCATTTATCCGTTTGTGGCTCTAGCCATAACTCTAAATTCCAAAGGATCAATATTATTTACCCAAAACCGAATAGGCAGGGGCGGCAGTATTTTTAAAGTCTATAAATTTCGTACCATGCAATCTCTATCAGCTGATGGCAGCGCCGAAACCAGCGGTCCGCAATTCGCTTCGCAAAATGATCAACGCATAACAAGTATCGGCAAATTTCTACGGCTTACTCGCCTAGATGAAATGCCCCAGTTTATCAATATCTTAAGAGGAGAGATGTCTATCATCGGCCCCCGACCGGAACGACCGGAATTTGTCGCCCAACTGACAGAAAAAATGCCGTATTATTCTTTACGAAATTTAATAAAACCAGGCTTGACCGGCTGGGCACAGGTAAATAAATCGTATTATGGTACGCTTGATGAAAATATAGAAAAACTGGAATACGATTTATACTACATCAAAAATCGCAACTTGACGCTCGATATTTCTATTATTCTGAGAACTATTAATACAGTTTTAAGATTTGCGGGAAGATAATTATTTTTTCTTCAACCCTGCCTTCACCAGGCCAACAAATAACGGATGTGGTTGCAAGAAGCGAGATTTAAATTCCGGATGAAACTGCACGCCGACAAAATACGGGTGCTTTTTTAATTCTATGATTTCCACAAGATTTGATTGCGGATTAATACCAGTTACTGCCATACCTTTAGCTTCCATTTCGGCTCGATATTTGTTATCAAACTCATAACGATGACGGTGACGTTCACTGATTTTTTCTGCGCCATAGAGACTGCGAGAAATGCTTCCACTTTGCAACGTACAATCATATGCTCCCAAACGCATCGTCCCGCCATAACGGGCCTGCTTAATATTTTCCGCCTGGGTCTGATTGACATTGATAATTAAATTCTTGCTCTTCGGGTTGCATTCGACTGTATGCGCATCTGTATAACCCAACACGTTTCTCGCAAACTCGATTGTCGCCAGCTGCATACCATAACATAGACCCAGATACGGCAAATTATTTTCTCTGGCAAATCGAATCGCATTGAGAATCCCTTCTATGCCCCTGGTACCAAACCCGCCGGGAACAATAAGAGCGTCAAAACTCCCTAACGTTTTAACTTGTGCCGGATCTTTTTCAAAATCCTCAGCATCAATCCAGGTCATCTCGGCATTTACTCCACTGTGCCAGGCTGCGTGCTTGACCGCATTGATTACCGAGATATATGAATCAGCCAAGGTATAATCACCGGTGGCAAAGTACTTCCCTACTACAGCGATTTTTACTGACTTCTGAGTAGCTTTAACTTTAGCAACAAAATTATCCCACGCCTTATCTACCAACGGACGACTCTTCATTTTTAATCTCTTCATCAGCAGTTCAGCAAACTTCTGCTTTTCTAAGACCGAGGGAATTTCATAAATACTTGGCAAGTCAGGCAACGCAATAACATCGTCCTGGGATTTTAACCAACAAAAAAAAGCCAACTTTTCCCGTCTTGGCTTATCCAGCTCCTCCTTACCACGAGCCACAATAAAATCAGCCTGAATACCAACATTATTTAAAGTTCGAGCTGCATGTTGTGTGGGCTTAGTTTTCATTTCCCCCAAATGTCCAGGCACAGGTAAATAACTAACGAGCACAAAAGCCACATCTTCTGGCGTATCCAATTTCATCATGCGAGCCGCCTCTAAAAACAAAATATTTTCATATTCACCGACTGTACCACCAATTTCAATCACCATAACTTCAGCTTTGGTTTTTTCAGCGGCGGTTTTTATCCTGGAAATAACTTCCATAGGAATATGCGGCACCACTTGCACACATTTCCCTTTATAATACATACTCCGTTCCTTCTCAATCACACTCATATAGACTCTGCCCGTGGTCATGTAATTTACCGAGGTAATATCAGTCTCCAAGAATCGTTCGTAATTACCAATATCCTGATCTGTTTCATCACCATCCTCAGTCACAAACACTTCACCATGTTCAGTTGGATTCATTGTGCCTGCATCTAAATTAATATAAGGATCAATTTTTATGGCCGAGACTCTAAAACCTCTATTTTTCAAAATTCGTCCGATCGAAGCTGTAGTCACACCTTTTCCTACACCACTCATAACACCACCGATCACAAAGATATATTTAGTTTTCGACATACCACTCAAGATATTAATTAGCAGAATTAATAATTATAGACACATGCGCTTCCAGACCATGAGAAAATTTTACTTTTGCGGCGTGTTGCCCCACTTGCTTGATCGGTTTGACCTGAATTTGATTTTTATCTATGACAAATCCAGACTTCTTAAGCGAATCGGCAATTTTCTGCGGCGTAACTGCGGCATACAAAGCACCACTGGCGTTTGTCTTTTCTGTCAGTGTAATTTCCCATCCATCCAACCGAGCCGCGGTGGCCTGTTCTTCTTTTAACTCTTCTTCAGCGTTTTTTATTTTTTTATTCTTACGAGCTTGAATATCAGCAAGCATTTGCGGAGTGGCGGGCACAGCCAAATTTCTGGCAAACAAAAAATTCCGGGCATAGCCTTCGGAAACTTCTTTAATTTCATCTATCTTGCCGATCTTTGGTACGTTTTGAATAAAAACTACTTTCATAAACGAAATGAGTGAGTAAGTGGGAAGCTTGATTTTTTTGCTAATCTGCGGTAATATGCAAATTACTCTAACTATTTACTATGTTCAAATCAGGTTTTATTACCCTTATTGGCCGATCTAATGTCGGTAAATCAGCCTTACTCAATACCCTGGTGGGGACCAAAATTGCGGCTGTTACCGATAAACCTCAGACTACCAGAGACATTATACACGGCGTCCTAAATACCGCGCAAGGGCAGGCCGTCTTTGTCGATACCCCCGGAATTTTAAAAGACAAAGGCAATCCTTTGGCCGGTAAACTGACTGAACGAGCCAAAGAATCTCTCCATGGCATAGACCTCATCATGTATGTGGTAGACCCTTCCAAATCGCTTGGGGTAGAAGAACGGGCCACGCTGGCCATGATCCGCAATGTTGATTTGCCAAAATTACTGGTCATCAACAAAGCTGACTTGCCGAAAGCGGAAAAAAAATATCTTGATGATTACCTAGCCTTAGCCGATCAATTTACAGCCGTGTTTGAGCTATCTGCGCAGGAAAATAGCCACATCAAACCGCTCAAGGACAAGGTCTTTGAACTATTGCCCGAAGGCGAGCCAACCTATCCGACTGATCAACTCACAAACATTGATAGAAAAATGTGGGTGGCAGAAATCATTCGCGAAAAAATCTTCAAAGCGTTGCGCCAAGAAGTGCCCTACACTACCCATGTAGAGGTGCACGAGATAGAAGAAAAGCCCGATTTGTTCGTCATCACCGCCACAGTATTTACTTATGATAGCCGTTATAAAAAAATGATTGTCGGCGCTGGCGGCAGATCTATCAAGGAAATTGGGATTGCCGCTCGTAAAGAACTCGAAGCAGCCCTGAACAAAAAAGTCTTCTTAGAACTCGAGGTTGAAACTGATAAGCGGTGGGAAGAGAGAGTTTAACAAATTTACAATTTATATTGTAGTAAAAAAGTCCTTCGGTTAAGAAGGACTTTTTTAATTTTAAACTTACTAATATTTACCACTTAAACGTACTCGAAACAAAAAGATCTAAAGCGCTCTGCAAGACAATATCCTCCCCCACTTTTTCTTTCTCCCAATCTTCCTTAATTTCAATATTTGGCTTAATCCCTTCTTTATTGATATTTTTTCCATTTGGTGTATACCATTCGGCAATTGTCAATTTGAGCGCTGAGCCGTCTGGGAATGGTTCTAAGTCTTGCACCGAGCCCTTACCAAAAGTTTGTTCCCCGATCAAAATTGCATTTTTGGTATCTTGCAAGGCACCCGCCACAATCTCAGATGCAGAAGCAGAACCTTTATTGACCAAGACAATAGTTTTTATTCCGTTAAGGGGATGAGAACCTGAAGTTTTATGCTCATTACTAATGCCGTTTCTCCCCTTCTCACTGACAATCGGTCCTTCTGTTACCCAATAACTGGCCATATCAATGGCTGTATCAAGATAACCGCCTGGATTATTCCGTAAGTCAAGAATAATTCCACTCGCGTTTTTTGATTTTATTTCTTTGACATATTTACTAAACTGTTTCTTAGTATCTTCATTAAACTGCATTACCCGCACATAGGCAATGTTGTTTGGTTTCATAGAAAACAAAACTGACGGAACAATAATTTTTGCCCTGGTCACTACCACATCTTCCGGCTTATCCTTACCCTCGCGCAAAATTGCCAGCGTCACTTTGGTCTTGGCTTTACCACGGATTTTAGAAACCGCCATATTTACATCCATGCCGACCGTACTTTCATTATTTATAGTCAAAATTTTATCTCCGGCTTTCAAGCCTGCTTTTTCAGCCGGTGAATCAGGCAGCGGCGCAATCACCATCAATTGATTTTCTTTAATGCCGATCTCGGCACCAATACCCTCTAGTTCACCGGTCAGATCCTTGGCAAAATCTTCAGCTTCTTTCGGAGGGAAAAATAATGAATATGGATCGCCGAGTGAGCCGACCAGACCTTGGATAGCCCCATAGAGCATAGTCGTTTCATCGGCCGTAGAAGAAACATATTGGGATTTGATCTTATCCCAGACCTGCCAGAACTGATTAAAATCAGCGTCTGATTTATTGACTGTGCGATCAATATTTAAGATCTTTTCTATACCATTAGCAGTGTTGCCACCAACCAATTGTTGTTTAATGGTCCAGCCCCTGCCAACCAAAATGCCGATACCAAAAGAAGCGATAAAAAATATAATTATCAGATAAGCACTAACATAACTCTTGGCTCTTGTTTTTACCGGCGATGTTTCGACCATACGAAAAAAATTATTCTTTTATTACTTTAATATCTGCGCCAACTGAATTAAATACCTCATACAAATTTTCATACCCACGATCTATGGTATAGGTATTACGCAAAATAGATTTGCCTTTGGCAGCCAACATGCCGATCAGGATATTTACTGCCGGACGCAAGGCTGGTGGGCAGACCACTTCGTTAGCCTTGAATTTTGTCGGACCCTCAATCCAGGCCCGATGCAAATCAAGCAGATTTACTTTTGCTCCCAATTTTTGCATTTCCATATAATAAACCGAACGATTTTCGTAGGCCCAATCATGCACCAAAGTTCTCCCTTTAGCTTTTGCTAAAATCGGAACAAACAGAGGCAAGTTATCAATATTGAGACCTGGAAATGGTCGGCCATAAATTTTATCTGGCAAGGCTTTGAGCGTTGATGGCCAGACTTCAATACTAGCCATACGGAACTTATCATGCTTTTCTTTTTTTACCTCAAATTTTTGCCCCATTTTTTGCAACTTGAGCAATTCCAAATCAAGAAAATCCATTGGACAATGTTTGATAGTAAGATGAGAACCCGTCACAATAGCGGCAGATAAAAAAGTCATGGCCGCAATCGGGTCCGGCATAATCTCATACTCAATTTCACTAGCAAGTTTTTTCACCCCATCAATAATAAGAGTGGTTGTGCCAACACCCTCAATCTTAGCGCCGGCCTCACGCAAAAAATAACACAAGTCTTGCACCATGTAATTTGCCGAAGCCATACGAATCACAGTCCGGCCAGGAGCTAGAACTGCCGCCATGATCGCGTTTTCAGTAGGCGTATCCCCTGATTCATACATGACAATTTCTGCGGCGCGTAAAGGATTATTTTTTATTTGATAAAATTCATCTTTTGATTCTACTTCGACGCCAAAATTCTCTAAGGCATATAAATGCGGCCGGACAGTCCGTTCACCCAAACGACAACCGCCGGATTTATACAAGCGGTAACTGGTCGGCCAAGAGGACAGGGCACCAAGAAGCAGAAGAGATGAACGAGTTACTTCAGAAGCATGGCGATCAATGTTTTGCAAACCCAGCTTCTTGGTGGTATCCAAGATAACTTTGCCCGGCTGGCTTCGGTCAATTCCCACACCCATACTAGCCAGTAATTCTAAAATCCGATTTACCTCTTCAATTTGAGGGACTTTGGTCAATGTGATTCTGCCTTTGATGAGAAGTGAGGCACACAAAATGGACACGGCCGAGTTTTTGGAAGACTGATTAGCGATTGCACCACTTAATTTCCTACCTCCCTGAATAACTAAATATGACATAATCTATAGAAAAAACCTAAGTTTTTTGACTATTATCTATTTTTTGATAGTATTAAGTATATTATAAAATGAACTTGAAGTCAAAGTCGTATTTTTAGCCACTCATTTCAATTATGGAATACCCCGGCACTAAATTTACCCACCCCATACGCTTGGCGCTATTATTTACCTTAATTGGGATTTTTTTGATTGTTTCTCCGCTGCTTATCATGTATACAGCCGGCTATCGCTACGACTGGAAAGAAGGGCTTCTCAAAGAAACCGGTTCTATAAATATCGACATTCGGCCAGCTACGGCTACCGTCTACCTCAATAACGTCAAACTCAACGACCAAATTCCTGTCCGACTCAACAATATCGTACCAGCTCGCTATCTGGTACGAATTTCTCAAGATGGATATTTTGACTGGAACAAAGAAATTGAAGTGAAAAATAAGCAGACGAATTATATAAAAGAAATTTCCTTGCTTAGAAAAAGCAAGCCAGAACAGGTTGTTGCCGGCACAATTGATGACTTTAGGATTTCTTATGACGGAAGATTTATTGTTTATGCTATTCAAAAGAATAGTCTGACACAAATTTGGCTACGTGATATTACTAATAAGGTAAGTACGAAACTTTTAGAATTAAACCCTGATATTAAAACCGAATTTAGTTGGGCCGAAAAAAATAATTATCTAGCCATAGGTATAAAAGATGAGTCGATGGTATATATTATTAACGCTACAAACCCCAAAGATTTTGAAGATCTGGGAGGGGTAGAAAAATTCCAGTGGGGCAACACTACCGAACCGCAACTATACTATAGTAATAATGATAAAAATATTTTTGCCTACTCACCAGAAAACCAAAATACGCAAATAGTGACAAAAAATAATTACCTTGATTGGCAAATGGATAATGACCAACTATGGACCATTACAGAAAACACAACTACACAAGAATACATAATTACCAAAGACACGCTGGGCTTTAGCAGCCTTATTAAAAAACTACGAGCCAGCGACCTGAGAACAAACCCACAAAATGGAGTTGTGCCTATAAATCTGCATATCATAGCCGCCCACCAAAATACTGCCCTGCTTAAAACGGATACTGAACCGGGTATGGTACTGGTACATAATGATCAAGTATACAAACTGGCGGTCAACTCATTTGTTGTTTCTCCATATAATAATTGGTGGTTGCTCTGGTCTGATTTGGAATTATGGGGCTTCCAAGAAAATGCCGAACCGTATCTCATCAATCGTTCGGGTGAAAATTTGAAGCAAGTCGTACCGCTTGATCAATATAATACATTGGCACTAGTTTGGGCAAACAAAACTACTGCCCTATTCCCTTACTACTCGGTTACCCATGAACTCGTAAATGAACGAACAACTCAAGTAAACGCTGACACAAGTCATAAAATTTTGTATTATATTCATGGCAGTGAATCAAAAGAAAAAAATAATGATGGCATTTGGAAAATTAATTACTAAGATAGTTCATAGTTCACAGCCAATAGCCAATAATATGGCTACTACTGGCTTTGAACTATTGACTACGAACTTATATATGCGAGTAACAACCTATACTGATGGCGGCGCACGCGGCAATCCCGGACCGGCAGCGCTAGGCGTAGTTATTAAAGATAGTAGCGGCGCAACTATCGCCGGCTATGGCAAGTACTTGGGCGAGCAAACGAATAATTTTGCTGAATATTCCGCCCTGATTTCAGCCTTGGAAAAAGCTAAAGAATTGGGCGCGACGGAAGTTGATTGTGTACTTGATAGTGAACTGGTCACCAAACAAATGAACCGACAATATAAAGTCAAAGAACCGACCCTGCAAAAATTGTTTATTCAAGCCTTTAATCTCACAACTCAATTCAAAAAAGTCACTTTTAGACACACACTCAGAGCAAATAACAAAGAAGCGGATGCATGGGTAAACAAAGCCTTGGACGAACAGATCTAAAATAAAATAGTCCCGACATTTGATCGGGACTATTTTTTATTCGAGAAAATTTTTACTGAGCTGTAGTAGAAGTTGGGGCTGGATCTTTCACAGTCACTGATTTTACTTTTACGACTGTATTCAAGTTGGTATTTACCAAACCTTCCACTTTTACATTACTACCAACTTTAAGGTCGGCAAAGGTGATAGCCGTATTAGTATCGTTAACTTTGGACACAAACTTTGTGTCAGCATCGGTTTTTACCGTTAAAGTTCTGTTTTCTTGTTTGACGACAAATGATTTAAGAACCGCATCAATACTTTGAATAACACCCTTCTTGCCTTCCAGCATGTGCAGGGAATTATCCTTCACCGATAATACTGTGAGCGAACCATCTTTATTGAACTTGGCAACAATACGGAGCTCGTCACCAACTGACATATCGGACAATTTCATTCTGCCCCAGAAACCTTTAACCAAGGAGGTTCTATTGGTAACATTTAGCACTAAACTCTTGTTTACTTCTGGGTAGGCTACAGCTGGGTCATTCATTTGTTTTGGACGTTTTGGCATTACCTTGCTTACATTCACGGTAATGGTTGTAGAAGTTGTAGTCGAACTAAATTCGACATTACTGACAGCGGTTAACTTGCCGACAAATGTAATGGCTCGAGGAGCAAATTTCAAAACCCGCGCTAAGTCTTTTTTCTTTTGTTCGTCACTGCGACGATCTTCTTTTCTATTTTCTTGTTTTAATTGCAATTCGGCTTTTACTGCCTCCGAAATACCTAAACCACGATTTTCTTGCTCGCGATCCTGTGAGGCTAACGCTGGCGCTACAGATGCCAAAGCCATCACAGCCACAAGTGTTACTAATAAATATTTTTTCATATAAATTAATGGTTTTAAATTAGTTTTATCTAACTAATTGGCGGAAATACCGCCTTAATTTAAACTGTTTATCGACCTCTCCTTCTCCATCCCGACCGAGTCGAGACCAGAGAGTTAAACAGGTGATTTTTTCTAATTAATCTTCAACCCGGTCTCTTCTGGACTGAATCTGAATTTTTGCCTCATCTGTGTTTGATTTACCTTCTTCGAGAGCATCTTCTTTTTCATCCTCATCAATACGCTCGGCTGGTTGGTCAACTTTATTTTTTATAAATTCTGAAACCTTCTCTAACCGCTGTTTTCTTTTCTCCAACCTGTCTTGAATCTTACTTCTTACTTCCGGACGTAATTCATTCTCCTGCGAATCGAATCTCTTGATAGTTTCATTAAACTTTTCCAATTGGTCTTCTGCTTTCTCCAAAGATTGTTCGGTTTTTTCCAGGTTACTGTTAACACCGCCGTCGTCACCAATCTCCGCCGTTGTTGTTTCTATATCAATATCAGTACTACTCGGCGAATCTTGATTGTCTTTTGGCGTGTCGGTGGTATTTAAAATTTCTTTATGAAGACGCCTTAAATTCTTGGCAAATATTTTTTTCAATTCTTCTTTTTCCGCCTCCCGTCGTTCAATAGTTTTTAGAATAAACTTTGCTTTAGCCTCAGGAGTAAATTTCGTAGCTTCTTCCACTCTTTCCATAGCTTTCTTTACTGGATATAACACTGTCCCTTCAGTCACCTCTGGACTCGTGTACGCATACGTTGCTCCGCCGCCGATAAGAATGATAACTAACGCCACGAGAGCACTACCCACATATAATACCCGAACGCGATACCACGGTACTGTTTTGTACTGCTCATCCCAAGCTTTGCTTAATTTACGCTCAAGAACATGCTTAAAATCCTTGCTTGGAGAGAGCTGTTTCTTGATCTGCAAAAATTTTAATCGTGTTTTTAATTGCATAAACGCTTGCCTTATTCTTAGATATATTGCGATAGTTTCTTAATGGCTCGATGGGCAGCCACTTTTACCGCTGTTTCCGACATTTGCTTCATAGCTGCTATTTCCGCATAATTATACCCTAAAAGATAGTGAAAAGTTACAATTTCCCGATCATCCTCGTGCAAGTTATCCAGCAACTCACGCAATTGGCGCCTAATTTCTTCAGATTTAAACTTATTTACCGCTATATTTAGCCAAAATTTATCAGATGACTCTTCTTCGTCTTCGGGCAAACCGCTAGTCTGTTTCTGGTCGCGCCAATGATTAGCCAGATGATTTCTGGCAATAGTCATAATCCAGGCCGACACACTAACCGTATCATCGTACTCTCCGAAGTGGTTTAAGGCCTTGATAAAAATCTCAGACACTAAATCTTCGGCCAAATCTTTATTTCCGCCTACACGAAAAAAGATAAAGCGATAGACTTTATCTATATGATCTCTATAAAACTGCTCAAATTCATTTTTAGTCTTATGGTTGGACATGGTAGAAAGTATACACCCATTCTCAACCGCAAGGGAAGCTTTTATAAATCCGATTTCAATTCTTCTAATTTCTTTCTCGTGTCCCGATTAACTTTTTTTGGCACCCGTATCTTTACTTTTACATACTGATCGCCACGCACATTTCTATCCAGATGTTGAATACCTTTGTGCTTTAATCGAATAAGTTGGCCAGACTCCACACCTTCCGGTATCAATAATTTTTCCACCCCATCAAGCGTTTCAACTTCTACAGTATCGCCCAAGACCGCCTGCGGAAAACTTATTTCTTTTTCCGTATACACATCATACCCTTCCCGACCAAAACCTTTGAGCGGTTTCACGCGAACTCTCACATATAAACTGCCAACCCCTCCGTCATGCGGCGCAGCCTCACCTTGACCAGTCAGTCTAATTGATTGACCATGATCAATACCAGCCGGAATTTTAATCTTAATAGCAGAATTGCTCTGCACCACACCTGAACCGCCACAATGTTTACATTTCTTAGAAGGCTTCTTGCCAGAACCATGACAATCTTGACAAGGAACAGCCGTTTGAATACTGCCCAAAAATGTTCGCTGCATTTGCACTACCTGACCTTGACCACGACATATGGAACAAGTTTCCATTTTACTGTCCGGCTCTCCGCCGCTACCTTTACAAATATCGCACTTATTTTGTTTGCGCAAAGAAATTTCTTTTTCTGTCCCAAAGGCTGCCTCTTTAAAATCTATTTCTATGTCCACCTGAATATCTTGACCACGAGCTTGCCCACGACTTCGCCCAGCTCCACCACCAAAGAGATCACCAAAAATATCTCCAAAACCTCCAAAATCACCATTAAAACCGGCTTGGCCACCACCACGAAAAGCATTCATCACATCCTCCCAATTCATACCGCCGCCAAAGCCGCCCTGCTGCTCAAAATCAGACCCAAACTGGTCATATCGCTGACGTTTCTGCTGGTCACTGAGCACCTGATACGCTTCATTAATTTCTTTAAATTTAGCCTCATTACCTCCCGGCCGATCCGGATGATACTGCATGGCTAATTTTTTAAAGGCTTTTTTAATCTCATCAACCGAAGCATTTTTCTCTACGCCAAGAATTTTGTAATAATCTTTTTGGGACATACATTAACGACGAGAACCATCTCGCGGCTCCTCTCGTTCCTTGTTCAACTCTTGAATTATTGATTCTACAAATCTTAGACCGTCTTCCGGCCAGACAATTGCAGGCTCACCCACAAACCTAGCGTCCTTTTCTAAAAATTGAGAAATATCATTTTTTAATTCTTCTAACTCTTCGTCTGTAGCATTTCTCCAATCAATACCGCCGTTACACTCTGGAAAAAGAGCATAACAACGAACGCAATACGTGTGAGAAACTCTTTGATCTGTTCCGTCACCAGGAATACGTCTCCGACATTTTAAACATTCAATAATCACAAAAAAGTATTTAAAAATAAAGCTACCGATTTAATAACGAAATTATTTAACAACCTCGCCTTCAATCGGACCTTGTTGGGAATCATCCTTTTTTTCTTCTCCACCTGGAGCCGCTTGCGGTCCGCCGGCTTGTTGATTAGTCTGATACATTTTGGTACCAACGGCCTGAGCAACTTTTGAGAGCTCTTCCGATGCTTTTTTAATAGCTTCAACATCATCCTTATCTTTTACTTCTTTGAGTGCCTTTAGCGCGTCATTTACTTTATTTTTCTCATCATCAGTCACCGCCACTTTCTTTTCTTCCACTTCTTTCATCATTTTTTCCGTGGTAT
>CAYNEQ010000014.1:0-13345 GCA_964396295.1 uncultured Gammaproteobacteria bacterium | reverse complement strand
GTTGGTTTGTCAGTGGGCACTATTTTTGGGGTTAATCTGGTAGAAGGTTCAAAAGGATTAGCAAAAATTGAGTACTTGCCTGGCCGTATGCGTTTAATTGAAGGTATTAAACATACCCTTATTATTGATGATACGTATAATTCAAGCCCGGAAGCGGCTAAGACTGCCTTAGATACGATTGCTAAAATTCAGATAAAGGCTGGTGCTCGTCGGTATGTGGTGATGGGGGATATGCTTGAGCTTGGCGGGGAAACAGAGAATGCGCATCGGGAAATTGGTTTTAAAGTTGCTGAATTAGGGATTGATTTCTTAATTACGGTCGGTGAAGCAGCTAAATACACGGCTCAGGCAGCTAAAGAAGCGGGGATGGAAGAAAATAAAATTGCCTCGTTTGCCCATAGCGCCGAAGCCGGCAGATTCTTGCAAGAAAAATTAGCCGAAGGAGATTTGGTTTTGGCCAAAGGTTCACAAAGTATTCGCATAGAAAAGGTAGTGAAAGAGATTATGGCCGAGCCATTGCAAGCTCCGATGCTATTGTGCAGGCAAGGCAAAGAGTGGCTTTCTTAATAGGTATGCCCGAATTGCCGGAAGTCGAAACGATACGACGTGAACTCGTGAAAGTATTGCTTGGTAAAAAAATTACCAACGTTGAAGTTGTTCATAAAAAAGCCATTAAAAGTAATTTGTTGAGTTTTAAAAAAGATTTGCTTGGCAAAAAAATTATCGGCATTGATCGAATTGGAAAATTGTTAATCATAGATATTGGCCAGGGAAAATTTTTGTTGATTCATCTGAAAATGACGGGCCAATTGATCTATAAACATAAAGATACCATTATTGAGGGTGGACACAGTCTGACCGCAGCAAAAACAAGTGAATTTCCCCCAAAATATAGTTGGGTAGTCTGGACTTTTTCTGATGGGGCTAAACTGTATTTTAGCGACATGCGTCAGTTTGGGTATCTGAAGATTGTGGATGCAAAAACCAAAGATAAAATTGTCAGTACTTATGGCCCAGAGCCGCTCACCAAAGATTTTACCTTAGACAAGTTTGTCCAGATTTTGCAAAAAAGAAAAGCCCCAATAAAATCATTACTCCTAAATCAAAACCTTATTGCGGGTATTGGTAATATTTATGCTGACGAAGCTTGTTTTGCGGCCCAAGTATTTCCCGGTAAAAAAACCCATACGCTGACAAGCGAGGAAATCAAAAAATTATTTTCTGCTATTAACACAGTTTTAAAGAAAGCCATCAAATATAAAGGAACCACGTTTAAAAGCTATCGCAGCCTGCACGGCAAGAAGGGAAACTTTTTTGATTATTTACAAGTCTATCAGCGCGACGGTAAAAAATGTTTTCGATGCCAGGTTGGTATTATTGGTAATAAAAAAATCGGTGGACGCAGTTCTCGATATTGCTTGGTTTGTCAGAAAGTGATACATTAGTCATATGTTTAATAAACAATCAGGAAAAATTTCTTTTTTTTCTCCTGACCAAGACAGTAAGGTTGATTTTGGTTATCTGGCAAATTCTGAGTTGTTGCATATTCCTGAAGGCCAGCTCGCCATCGATGTGGGACAGACTGAGACCGAAGTGGTCGTAGTCGCGGCAATGGCTGGGACGCGTCCGGAAGATATTGAGTTACATTTACATAATGACTTACTGACCATTCGCGGTCAGCGTTTGTCACCACTATCTGCCGCCAGTGAGCATTTTTATCAAGAGTGTTATTGGGGCAAATTTTCGCGCAGTGTAGTCTTGCCAGTTAACGTCAAATCCGAGTTGGCTCAAGCGGAATACAACCACGGAGTCTTGATCATCAGGTTGCCAAAAGCTAGTCAAAATAACAATATCCCTATTATGGTGGTAGAGGAGTAGACAAATATATAAAAATCAGGTAAGGTCAAAGAATAGTATGGCAGAAATAAGCAATTTTGTTCCCGATGCAGATAAAAAAAAGTGGGTAAAAAAGACCGCTATCGGAGCGGGTCTATTTTTATTTACTGTTCTCTTTGTTCTTGCCGGAGCCGCCGTCTATCGGGATGCCTATGCCCAAGAAGTCTTACCGGGTGTCTATCTGGGACAGTATCATCTGGGAGGATTAAATCAGGATCAGGTGGAAAAAGTAATAAATAATTTTAATGATCGGATTGCTAAAGAAAGTTTACGATTTAATTTTGATCATAATAGCCAAGTACAAAATTTTGAACTGAGCCCAGTTTCTACGGAAGACACTAACAACGAAATGGCAAAAGTAAATAGTGAGGCCACAGCCGCCAAACTCCTAGCTGTTGGTAAGTCAGGACATTTTTGGCAGGATCTTTGGCAGCCGTTGCATATCAGATTTTTTGCTAATCAACATCTGACTGCTGAAGTAGCCGTGGAAGATAAGTTTATAACTAAAGTAGAAAATTATTTAGCTCCATTTGCCGATCCAGCCCAAAATGCTACGGTTAAAATAACCAGCCTCACACCGCTCGCATATTCGATAGAAAAAGAACGTACTGGTTATGTCTTTGATTTGGCTGAGGTGAAAAACAATATCAATAGCCAACTATCTCAATTGTC
Source organism: uncultured Gammaproteobacteria bacterium (assembly GCA_964396295.1). Lineage (GTDB taxonomy): Bacteria > Patescibacteriota > Patescibacteriia > Magasanikbacterales > GWA2-37-8 > XYD2-FULL-39-9. The sequence goes on along the minus strand of CAYNEQ010000014.1, from coordinate 10,777 downwards.
TCTAGCTCCGATTACGGTGGTTAAAAGACAATTTCAACCAGATGTCTTTGTGCCAGATGTAGAATCAATCACAGCGAAGTTGCCACAACTATTCCAGTCAGGCAATCTAGCTTTGACTTATACTGATCCCCAAACTGGCATTAAGCGAGACTGGAGTATTGCGCCAGCGCTCTACAGCCAATGGCTTGAAGTCAGCAGAGAAGACGGTGAGCTTGTGTTTGCTTTAGATAAAGATAAAGTAAAAAATTATTTAGAAACGCTGCGTCCGTTAGTAGACACGGCGGCGCGTGATGCTAAGTTTGTCATGGAAGGAGAGAAAGTGAAGGAATTTCAAGCTAATCAATCCGGCCTTAGTTTGAACGAGGATAAAACCTATGCTGATCTTGATGCAGCTTTTCAAGAACGTAATGTCAATCCGTCGGTGCCGCCAAAAACGGTCAGTGTCTCGGTTGATACGGTTGAGCCCGCAGTGACTATTGGCAGTCTGAATAATTTAGGAATTATGGAAGTGGTTGGTGTGGGTGTATCTACCTTTAAAGATAGTCATACGAACCGCATAAAAAATATTGCTAACGCCGTCAAACGATTGAATGGAACATTGATTAAGCCCGGAGAAGAATTTTCCGCTAATAAATATGCTGGTCCGTATACGTTGGCGAGCGGATTCTTGCCTGAGCAAGTCATCAAGGGTAATGAGATCAAGCCTGAAGTGGGCGGCGGGATGTGCCAGATCGGCACTACCTTATTTAGAATGGCCATGAATACCGGTCTGCCGATTACGCAGAGACGGAACCATTCTCTGGTTGTCAGTTATTATGCTGATCCGATAAATGGCAATCCAGGCACCGACGCCACGCTCTATGAACCAAGTTTGGATTTAAAATTTATAAACGAAACCGGTAATTATTTATTACTGCAAACCTCTATTGATTATAAGAAACAACAATTAGTCTTTACGTTGTGGGGTAAAAAAGATGGTCGTAGCGGTTCGTATACTCATCCGATTGTCAGTAAGTGGATTCCAGCCGGTAAACCGCAAGAAATTGTTAATACGAGTCTTAAGCCAGGTGAACGGAAATGCCAAGGCGCCTTCCGGGGGGCTGAAGCTTCGTTTGTTTATACGCGTGTGACACCAAGTGGTGAAAAAATCGAACGCGTCTTTGATAGTTATTATCGTCCGCTCCCGCAAATTTGTATGGTTGGTCCGACAGCTGCCGCTAGCAGTACTCCGGGAGCAGATGGACCGCTTGATGTTAGTGATAGTGTGTAATATATTCGTATGAACCTCTCTTTTAGAGAAGCATCTATAGAGGATGTGGCCTTGCTGCGAGCGTTTGAAAGTCAGCTAATTAATTATGAACGGGCATTAGAGCCGACCCTCATACAGACAGGTCATTTGGAGTATTATGATATTCCCAAGTTAATAACAGACCAGAATGCGAGAATTATTATCGTAGAGGTAGATAATAAACCAGTTGGCTGTGGTCTAGGACAAATAAAGGAAAACGATGCTTGTTATAATGAAAAAAAGTATGGGTATATTGGCCTCATGTACGTAATGCCAGACCAGCGAGGAAAAAATATTGGAGGATTAGTTATGCAGCAGTTAGTTAACTGGTTTAAAGAGAGAAATATATCAGAGGTTCGTTTAAAGGTGTATGCAAAAAATAGTATCGCGATACAGTCATACGAAAAATTCGGATTTGAGCACTATATTCAGGAAATGAAACTCAAGAGATAATTTGTAAATTTTAAAAATTATTTAAAAACAATACACCCCACCTCAATGAAGAGGCGGGGTGGTTAATTTTTGTCGAGGGAAGGAACTTCCCTCCTAAACCGCACCCAAGAAGATGTATTAAAGAAGAAAACGAGCCGAAGCCTGTTAGTCCCTCTAACACATCTCCATGCTTGTCGTGGATACGGGATGATACATGCTAGCGTAACGTTTTAGATCTCTATCATGCACTACCTGTTTCCACTTTTCATAGCGTTGGAACTGGGGTTAGTTGTGTCTTTTGTATCTGACTTGAAATGTGCTTTTTGGTGGTTTCTAGTATAGAAATCCGGTTCAAATATAGCAGTCAATTTAGACAACTCTGGATTATACTATAAAATGATAAATTTGTCAAGGGTAAAGAGGGGATAAGTGGATTATTTTGGCTAAATCTAGAGAAATTTACAATAGCAATGCGTTAATAATAATGCTTCGGTATATTGACACTATAGATATTTATGTTATACTGTGCTGTCAGGCAAATATTTTGATGTGTGCCTGATTGGATTCTGCTAGTTCTTTTACAAGACATGGTTTTAACAGCGAGCCTTGGATTGGTTATGTTTAAAATTTTTTGAATACATCCAAACCAAGGTTCGTTCAATCCCTTTTTTTCGAGGCAAAAAACTGTCATGATGACCCAGATCACCAAGTCGATCCCCGTCGTTCTGTTCGCACTCTTCGTCATGGCGTGCGGCAAGAGTGTCTCGGCCCCACCGCAGGTCAAGATTGAAATCATCGACATCGTTCGACCCAGGGCACTCCGCTGCGGTCCGACCACGATTGACAATCTCTGCATCAACGATATCGTCTACATGAAGGTCGTCTCCGCGAAGATGCTCCTCGTCTACCGTTACGACACGATCAGGCATCGGGATGATGGTCTCGTCTTCTCCTGTCCCAATCTTGACCCTCGCTGCATCCAGTTCAGCGACGGGTTCCTCGTCAACTACCAACTCACGGGGCAGGCACGCTTCGAGGTTGTTGCTCTGCCAGACCTTGCCACCGAGGTCGGCGACTTCGACCAGGTTCATCGAGACCATCTTGGCAAGTACGAACGGATTGTTCTCGAGGTGCGGCACCTCTGACACGGCCGGAGAACCATGTCTACGCTGGGCTACTACGGTCGTGAGATCGAGGTGGCCTGCGTCCGACGAGGCGTTGCACTTCCCCAGCGCGCGCCTCACTCCGAATATCTTTTGTACTTTGTAAAAAAGATTGAGGAATAAAAAACTATCCATGATCAGGGTAGTTTTTTATTTTTAGAATTATTTATTTCTCAATCACCTTATCAATTATCCCGTAGGCTAAGGCTTGATCAGCGCTCATGAAGTTGTCTCGGTCAGTATCTTTTTCTATTTGGTCTAATTTTTTGCCGGTATAGCCAGACATGATTTTATTTAAGCGGTCCTTTATCTTTAAGATTCGTTCCGCACGGATTTTGATATCGCTGGCCTGTCCTTCCATCCCACCCATGACCTGATGAATCATGATTTCTGAATTTGGCAGAGCAAAGCGTTTGCCTTTGGCGCCGGCGCCTAAAAGAAATGCACCCATACTGGCGGCCATGCCAATACAAATAGTGCTGACATCAGGCTTGATATATTGCATGGTGTCATAAATTGCCATACCAGCGGTCACTGATCCGCCTGGAGAATTGATGTATAATTTGATATCTTTTTCCGGATTTTGATTTTCCAAAAATAACAATTGGGCGATGATAACATTAGCTACATTATCATCTACTTGAGTGCCGAGAAAGATAATGCGATCCTGGAGCAGGCGAGAGTAGATATCATAGGCTCGTTCACCGAAATTGGTTTTTTCAATGACTGTGGGTATGAGGTATTGCGAGGTTAGTTTGTTTGACATAGTTTGGTTTAATAATAAGAAAAGTTTATTTATCCTAGCATTTATTTTTGCGCTTGTAAATCCAAGACTCTTTGCACAATACTTTCAATGCTGCCTTCGGCGGTAAATCCAGCTGCTTTTTTATGTCCACCACCGCCCAGTTGTTTAGCCAGAGCCGCCACATCGACGCCTTCGTGAGTCGTGCGAAAACTTCCTTTTATTTTGCCGTCCGGTGTTTCGCGCATGAACAAGGCGATCGTGGCATCGTTTAGCTTATTTAAAAAATTAGAGATACCTTCGGCGTCTGCATCACTGGCCTGATGATCTTGTAAATCTTTGTTAGTAAGGTAAGTATAGGCCAGACCGATTTCTTCTTTTTTCTTCAGACGACTCAAGACCACGCCCCACAGTTTTAACAAAGTGATGGACTTGTTTTGCATGAGCGAACGGTTGATAATATTCCAGTTTGCGCCCAGTCGTAATAATTCCCCAGCCGCAGTGAGTGAAGTGTATGAGGTGGCGGAATTAGTGAAATTATCTGTATCAGTGATAAGACCGGTGAGCAGGGCGGTAGCTACACTCGGCGTGATACGCAGGGTGTTAGCTTTGAAGAATGTATAGACCAATTCGGTAGTAGAGGCCGCTTTTTCTGAGACTAAATTCAATAGGCCGTATTTTTCGTTGGTAGCATGGTGGTCGATATTAATAATGGTAGCTGAATGGTCTTTAAGAGTTTCGGCTACGCCCGCATAGCGCAAGTCGCCGCAGTCTACCACCGCAATCACTTCGGCCCCATCGAAAATTTTTGGGTCATTGCTAATAATATCAATATGACGCAAGAAATTGAATTTTTCCGGCACGGGGGTGAGGCAAAAAATTTTCACTGATTTATTATGGGCCTGCAAATATTCAGCCAGTGCGGTGGATGAGCCAAGGGTATCTCCGTCTGGATTGGGATGTGAAACCAAGACCACGTTGTCAAAGGTCTGCAGGTGTTTATGGATTTGTTGGGCGATTTTGTGCATATAAATTGAATAGAGGATTATACAGATATTATCTTGCTCTGTCAAGGTCAGCTATGGTACAATTTGTTAATCTGTTATGTACCTCAAGCGTCTGGAAATAAAGGGATTCAAATCATTTGCCGAAAAGACCGTTTTGGATTTTTTACCATACAAAAATAATCATTATAGTGTCACCGGTATTGTCGGGCCAAATGGTTCGGGCAAATCCAATGTTTCAGATGCTATTCGCTGGGTAATGGGTGAACAGAGTTTGAAGACCTTGCGTGGGAAAAAAACCGAGGACGTAATTTTTAATGGTTCTGAAGCCAAAGGGCAACTGAGCGCCGCAGAAGTGGTTATGGTCTTGGATAATAGTCTTGCCTCGGCAAATGCAGATCAGCCGCGAGTTATGGCTGATTACCCAGAGATAACGGTGGCGCGCCGTCTCTATCGCTCCGGTGAAAGTGAATATTTGATTAATAATAATCCGGTGCGACTGCTTGATGTCTATTTGTTTTTAGCCCAAGCTCAGTTCGCCCAGCATTCATATGGTGTGGTGGGGCAGGGCACGATTGATAAATTACTTACCGTCAGTCCGGCAGAGCGTAAAGATTTTTTGGATGAAGCGGCCGGGATCAAAGAATTCCAGATCAAACAGCATCAATCGAATTTAAAAATGACGCGCACCAGAGAAAACTTGGAACAGGCCCAGCGTTTAGTGCAGGAAGTAGAGCCGCGACTCAAATTGCTCGCTCGACAAGTTAAAAAATTAGAACAGCGTCAAGAAGTAGAATTAAAATTACGCGAACAGCAAGAGATGTATTACGCCTCGGTGTATTTGGCAAATAAATCTGAGTTAGATCAACTCAATACGGTGTTAGTTGGTGTAGAAGCTAGTTATCGAGAGGCCTTTAAAGAACTTGAAACAGTCCAGACAGAACTGTCGACCTTGGCGCGAGATGTTGAAGAAGAATCAAAACAAAAGAGTGCCGAATCCAATCCGCAGATCAATGAACAGCGAAGAGTTTTGGAGCAAATTTCTAAAGAAAAAACTGCCGCCCAGCTCAACATTTTCAATTTAGAGAAAAAAATATTCCAACAGCAATCCGAGCAGCAGTATCGCCAAGTGAGTGGTATTTCGGCCGCCCAAGCAGTCTTAGAGAATAAAGATAAATTTGGTGTGGTGCATGGGCTAGTGGCCGAGCTTGGTGAAGTGGAAGAAAAATATCAGCTGGCATTAAATACGGCGGCCGGGTCTAATCTGTCAGCGCTCGTGGTCGCTGATGACCAAGTAGCCAAATTAGCTATTGAATTTTTACGCAACAATCGGTTGGGGTATGCGACCTTTTTACCGATTAATAAAATCAATCCTCGACCAGATGATCGAGATATAGACAGCATTTTGTCTCAGCCGGGAGTAATTGGCCTGGCTTCAGAAGTTATCAGGCACGAAAAAAAATTTGATAGTATTTTTTCTTTTGTCTTTGGTCAGACGGTGGTCGTGGAGGATTTGTCGGTAGCTCAGAAGATCGGTATTGGTCGGGCGCGTATGGTGACACTGGCCGGAGACTTGGCAGAAAAAACTGGCGCCATGAAAGGTGGGTATAAGCAATTTAAAAAAGATAGCCTTGGATTTTCTACTCGTCTTTCTTGGGATGAAAATAAATTGGTTGAGTATCAAGAACAGATTAATCTCGAGAAAGAAAAAATTATTAGCCTGGATGCGCAATACGAAGCGGCAAAAGAAAAGTTGTTAGAATTAGAATCCAAGCGCGAAGCCGCTAATTCAAAAACAAAATTAATGAAAGCGTTTTCTTTGCAAGAAATCATGCAAAAGAAGCAGCAAGTATTAAATGAAATTTTAGCCAGAAGAAATGATCTGAAAATTCAGACCGCTCGTTTAGAAACAAAACAGGATAGTATTGCCGCCGAGGTGGGGGTAGAGCTCAACGCTACCATCCAATCGGTGCTTGATCGTGGGCCGCAATTGGTTGGTACAGAGCAACTCATGGAAATAATGAATGAAATTCAGAAATTGAAATATCAATTGAGTTTGATTGGCGGTATTGATACAGAAGTGGTCAAGGAATATGAGCAGAGCAAAGAGCGGTATGATTTCCTTTCTGGACAGATCGCTGATTTAGAAGCGGCTATGGTAGATCTCGAAAAAATGATTCTCGAGCTTGATGAGGTAATGAAGAAAAAGCGAGCGGCGTCATTTAAAAAAATTCGTAAAGAATTTGATCGCTATATAAAGATTTTGTTTGGCGGCGGTGATGGTGATATTTATGAAATATACAGTGATCAAATTGAAGAATCTGAAGAAGGGCTGCCAAATGCTGAAGCGGTAGAGGTAGTGGAAGTCCCAAAGAACAAAGAAAAAGTATTAGTTGGTATTGATATTTCGATCAATCCGCCAGGTAAGAAAGTAAAAAATATTAATACGCTTTCGGGTGGTGAACGCACTTTGGCCTCTATTGCGCTCATCTGTGCCATTTTGAGTTATAACCCTTCGCCATTTGTGGTCTTAGACGAAGTCGAGGCAGCGCTTGATGAAACCAATACCCGTCGTTTTGCGGAAATCTTGGCCGAGCTTTCGGCTCATTCTCAGTTTATTATCATTACCCATAATCGGGTAACGATGCATGCCGCCGATGCCTTGTATGGGGTGGTGATGAATAACGATGGTATTTCAAAGTTGTTGAGTGTTAAGCTGGAAGAAGCGGCCAAGTACGAAGAGGCCAAGGCTTGACAAATGGGGTATAAAGTTGTATATTGTGAAGGCTCTTAAATCGTCACAACTTTTATTTAATTAACAATTATGTTAGCAATCCGTCTTCAACGAATTGGAAAAAAGAACGCTCCGACCTATCGGTTGGTCATTGCCGAAAAAGGCAGAGACACCCAAGGTAGAAACTTGGAAATTTTAGGTACTTATAATCCTCGCGCTAAGGAAAATGGTTTTGTGCCAAACACCGAACGAGTAAAATATTGGCTCGAAAAAGGTGCTCAGGCTTCAAATACCTTGCATAATCTTTTTTTGCAAGCCGGCCTAATCAGTGGAGAAAAGAAAAAGAAGTCAGTTTATATTTCCACTAAGCGCGCTGCTAAAATTGCCGAAAAGAAAAAAGCAGAAAAGCCAGCCGAAGCCCCAGCTCAAGCTGCTTAATAACAACTTGTAGACTTTTTGTAGATTTGGTATTATTACGATTACGCAGAACTTGGTCCCGCGGTTGTGGGGCGGTCGACAGGCTGCAATTAACAATTAAGAATGAATTACATATATGGAAGCAGATCAACAGTTTGTAGAAATGCTTGTAAAAGCGATTGTCAACAATCCAAATGATGTGAAGACAATTCGCACCATAGACGAAAGAGGAGTTTTGATCACTCTTGATGTCAATCCAGCCGATATGGGCTATGTGATTGGTCGCCAGGGTCAAACCGCTCGTTCTATTCGCACCTTGCTCAAGATCGTTGGCGCTAAGCACAATGCTCGCGTTAACCTCAAGATCAATGAGCCAGCCGGCGGACGAGCTCCTCGTATGAATCAGATGGATGGACAAATGGACAACCAGATGATTGATACCAGTGCTGTGGACAGCCTCAATATCTAAATAAAATTTTCAACATAATAAAGCCATCCGACAAGGATGGTTTTATTATTGACAATAGAGTTTATTTGTGCTATAATTGTTTGTTATTTTTACATGTATGGTTAGGCAAAAATTGTAGCTTATATTAGCTATAGTTTTGGCCCAATCAACAACCAACGGGCCGGTAGGAGGGCGTATGCCCCGTCAGTTGACGAATGAAGAGGCGGCCGCCAACCACGGCCTGACGTTCCCCCACCGCCAGATGGACAATGGCGAATTCCGGTTCTGTCTGGTGGCAACCACTGATGGTGGTGCGTACATTCGCACCGTCACTGGGTCGGAGGGGGGGTGGCAGAACAGCCACTTCCACAAGGGCGCCGTCGAGTGGTACGCGGTGCAGAGTGGCCGCATCGCCTTCGCTGAGCTCCAGCCCGATGGCACGGTCAAGCTCACCATCATCGAGGCCGGCGGTACGATCGAGAGTCGGCCGAACGTGGCGCACAACCTGTACATGTTCGCCGACACGGTCGTACACACGGTCAAGTACGGCAAGACGGACCTGAAGCTACACCCCGACTGCTCCAATCCCGACAAGGGGGCGGACTGGTGGCCGGCGGCACAGGTCGACACACTTACCCGAGACGCTCGGCTGAACATGGAGCAGATCCTCTCCATGGACGAGTTCCGGCAGTCCCAGGAGACAGAGGACGGGTTCCTTCGGTTCATCTACGTGAGCGAGGGCGGCAACGAGGTGGGGATCAAGAAGAAGTAGTTTCGTTCGGGCTTCAGCTCGGGCGGAGTTCGAAGCCAACAAGGCTCGCCGCGTTCGCGTGGCGGGCCTTCGTACTTATAAAGACTTGTTTGTTATTATTTTTTGCAGTATATTACTAACCATGAAATTCGAAATTATCACCATCTTTCCAAAATTTTTTGAAAGCTTTAAAACTGAAGCAATAATTTCACGTGCGCAAAAAAAGAAATTAATTTCTATTAACGCCCATAATTTACGCGACTATGCTGATGATGCGCGCGGCACGGTTGATGATCGTCCGTATGGCGGGGGAGCGGGGATGGTCTTGATGTTTGATCCGATTTATAAAGCCATAAAAAAAATAAAAACAAAAAGCAAGAAAAAGAAAACCAAGGTAATTGTCTTTAATCCCAAAGGAAAAAAGTTCACCCAAGCCATGGCCCGGGAATGGAGTCAGCTTGATCAGTTGGTGATGGTTTGCGGGCGGTATGAAGGTATCGATGAGCGAGTGATGACAGCGGTGGCAGATGAAGAAATCTCTATCGGTGATTATGTCTTGTTTGGCGGTGAAGTGCCGGCTATGGTGGCAATGGAAGCCGTGACCAGATTATTGCCAGGAGTATTGGGAAATTCTGAATCACCGCTAACAGAATCTTTTTCAGAAACGGCAGAAACCAGAGAACATCCACAGTATACTAGGCCGGAAGTGATAAAAATATCCGCCCAAGGTGGATCGGCCTCGGGCCGAAAAGGCAGAAAATTAACTGTGCCAGAAGTCTTGTTATCTGGGGATCATAAGAAGATTGAACAGTGGAGAAAAGAGCAGAGTAAATAAATTATTAATTATTCTAAAAATATGGCAAAAAATTTTGAAGGAGCTCCTCACGTCGAGTCAGGATTAGACGGTTTAATAGAAAAGTTAGATATGGGTACAAAAGAACGGAGGGCTGAAAATAAGCTATATTTAGCTTTAACTAAGGGAACAGTATATGGAGGAGTTGAGTTCCAAATTAGCGGCACTAAAATAATAGGGCCAGATAGTGCTGAGTTTGATTTAGCAAACATGATTTATCATGGTCAAGAGGGAATTTATAGTTATTTAAAAAAGCAGGCTGGAGAGCTGGCAGTGGATAGTAATAAAGATACTAATTTAGAATCGCTTAATTAAGCCTTAATTATTAGATTTTATCCCCAACTTAGCCACAATCAGGGCCCTTGACAGGTTATAGAGACAGTGTTAATATGTAGAAGCTTTTAAAAAAGCTAATAAAATCGCTGCAAAAACTACATTAAAAATTCATCTTCTCAGATAAGTCTAGAATAAGATACTGTCTGTCCCGCAGCTGCGGGAGAAAGAAAAAAGAGCAATCAACATTTGATTTCTCTTTTTTCTTTCTAGTCAGGTAACTGGAGAGAAAAAAGCGTTGCGATTAAATCGCAAAAGCACATTGACAACACAAACGTGACAAAGACCATAATAAAGTCTATCCAAACAACTCGGGTTATTCCGAGTCTAATAAAAAATAAATCCAAATTAACTTGTTCATTATTGAACAAGATCATTTCTCTTTTTTTAAGAGTTTGATCCTAGCTCAGGATGAACGCTGGCGGCGTGCTTAACACATGCAAGTCGAACGAAGTTTTGTAGCAATACAAAATTCAGTGGCAAACGGGTTAGTAACGCACTGGTAACCTACCTTCAAGACGGGGATAGCTCGCCGAAAGGCGAAGTAATACCCGATGGACATGCGCGGACAAAAGTCATTCGCATGTAAAGACGCAAGTCGCTTGAAGAGGG
>CAYNEQ010000013.1:0-13584 GCA_964396295.1 uncultured Gammaproteobacteria bacterium | reverse complement strand
CTCAGTATGCGCATTGTGGGCGCCCTACTTGTCGGCGCCCTGATGGTTGTACCCGTGCTGACCGCCACCCAATTTAGCCAAAGTTTTTTAAAAACGTTTGGCTACAGCCTCATCTTTTCTTTCTTTTCAATGCTTCTCGGGTTATTCGCTTCTTTCTACTTAGGCTTACCTAGCGGCGCGACAATTGTCACTGTGGCGCTGATATTTTTCGGACTTAGTTTATTGTTAAATAAAAAAGCTTAATATTATAAAAACAAAAAACCGCCTGACTAAGGACGGCTTTTTGTTTTATATATTTTGATTAGGCGCGAACAACGTTTGCAGCGCGAGGTCCTTTATCAGAATCCTCAACATCAAAAGATACTTTATCGCCTTTTTGTAATTCGGAGAATTGTAAGCCACCACTCAAGGCTGAAGCATGAAAGAAAATATCTTTCGAGCCATCATCTGGAGTAATAAAGCCAAAATTCTTTTCTACAAGAAGGGTTTTGATTGTACCTGTCATAGTGTTTTGGTTGTGTGATTTAAATTGATCGCCGGTTGAAATCGACTAGTTTTCTTCCTGGGGATTATTTTTTAATATTAGACCCACTTGGGGTTGGTTCGCCTGCTAAAGCCTGACCAATTTCATGATCTGTAATTATTACAGTTGGAGTTCTGGTTCTGCCATCCATCAACATCTTTGTCTTCTCTATTCTTGCAGCTAACAAGGCTCTTTGCTGTGCCTCATGCTGTCTTCTCAGCCTTTCGTCCTCACCTTCGAGACCGTCTAACGCAGAATCTATTTCTCTTTCAGTAGATTCGTCTAGCGGATTTCCAATTCCGACTTCTTTACTTAACCTTACTTCTTGCTCATCAGTATGTTCGCTTTCAATATTGTCTATTAGCTTTCTCATATTTTATGAATAAATACTATTAAAATAGTACTCTTTTTCCGTAAAAAGTCAAGCAAAATTTACTTTTTGCTCTTTAACAACACCTCAATCTCCCCCAGCCTTTTATCTATGCTCTCAACCTCTCTTTTCATAAGCATATCTTCTTCAAGGTCTATTCTTACGTCTTCTTCTGTCTTTTCAGTCAATTTTTTCTCTCCCCTCAAACCGGAAATAAGAATTTCATTACCAATAAAACTAGAAACGAATAAACCTGAAGCTAACAGCGCTAGAGTACCAACTAAAATTGAGAGCGGCCCATCCCACCAGACAACATGACTTATATTATCCGCAGAAATAGAATCTTTGACCGCAAAAAAGTACTCCATAACAAAATCAACGGTATGCCAGACACCCCGCCAAAAAATGATTATGCCCGCACCACCGAGAAAGGCATAGATAATCGGAAAATGGCTGAGGCGACCCCGAACTTTATCTTCAATTTTGTCACCTGCGCGATAGATGCTTTTGAAGAACATATATTATATTTTTTTAGGAAAAATAACTGACAAAATCATAGAAGCTGCCAACGCCACCACAATCACGGCAAAAGAAACAAGCGATGACAAATGAATATCAAAAATATCAGATAGAATCTTCAGACCGATAAACAACAGGATAAAGGCCAAACCCTTTTGCAAATGATGGAATTTGTGAAAAATATTTTCAATCAGGAAAAACAGGGAGCGCAACCCCATCACCGCAAAAATATTGGAGGTAAAGACTATAAACGGATGCTGGGAAATTGCAAAGACCGCCGGAATAGAATCTATGGCAAAAACGATATCAGTTCCTTCGACCAACATCATCACGAGAAATAGTGACGTCAATACTGTTCGTCCATTTTCTTTCACTATAAAATGACCGTTGTGATGGTTAGGAGAAAATGGCAGGAATTTTTTGGCAAATTTGATAATTTTATTCTGTTCAAAATCTATATGTTCTTCTTTTTTATCCAACAACAATTTGATACCAGTATAAATCAGTATTACCCCAAAGATATACAAGACCCAGTGAAAGCGGCTGATTACCACCGAACCAAAGCCGATAAATACTGCACGGAATATAACTGCGCCTAATATTCCCCAAAACAACACCCGATGATGATATTTTTCTTCCAGCTTGAAAAAGCTAAATATCAGCATGATGACAAAAAGATTGTCGATGGACAGCATTTCTTCGGTTACATACGCGCTCAGAAACTCTGCGGCCATTTCTTTGCTCAAAAAAAGAAATATCAAAAAGCCAAAACCAAAGGCAATACCGAGCCAGAATAAAGACTGATTGACTGCAGACTTGAGCTCTACTTTATGGACTTGGCGATTAAAATAACCAAGGTCAAGAGCTAAAAAACCAACAATGATGACACCGAATAAAATCCACAAGTAATCTTGCGCTGACATAGATAAAGAAATTATTGATCTATTTTATCGCAAGACATTGAGAAAAACAAGAGGTTAGGGTTGACAAAATAGGGATTTTGTAATAAACTATCGTGCGAACCAATCGGAGGCACCATGTTTAAACAGGGGCATCTGGCGCTGCTCTACATCGTCCTGTTCTACCTGTTTCTGCTGGTAGTGTTTGGTTTGTTCTTCGGCTTCTTCCTTCGTCCAGTGACGGAGGTCCTGACAGGTTACTCTGGGATCAAGGCCTACTTGATCTCGAGCTGCATCTGCAGTATGACTATCGCGTATGTCGATCACATGAGCGAGAACCCCAGGAACAACCGCAGCAAGGTGTAGCGCAACAGGAAGAACAACAAGCCGTCGTCAAATCGCTAGATACTTAATAGTATTGAATATCTAGCGATCGACGGCTTGTTTTTTTATCTCCACATTCCCAAAATCAAACCAAACATGACGAAATTCACCAATTGATACCCGGATTGAATCAAAAATCGTGCCCATTTTACTTTTCCTTTGTCATTATTCCACATGGCAGATCCGGCCACGGTCGGCATCACAAATCCAAGCCAGATAAAAAAACAAACCCAAACGCTCTTCGCTGACCATCCGCCCCAAACTAACAAATTAGCTAAAACAAATAATTGTAATAAAGAAAGTATAAATTGCACCACATATAATGGCATGGCTTCTTTTTGCATTTTCTTGCGAGCCTCTACATCTGCAAATGTAGCCCCGCAAATTTCCATCCACTTCTTGCCAAACAATGGCCCATACCAAACCATGCCCGTCACCATAGTTAAGACTCCACATACTAACACTGCCCAATAGTTTATTTCCATATTTTTTTATTTTAACTGCCATTCCCACCCCTTTACAAGGCAAGAAAATGAATTAAATCTTTATATTAAATAAGCCAAGCTTGTCCAACAAAACAACGGTACTAAAAATACCAAAAAAAAGAAATATCATGGTAATAATCACCGTTCGCACTAAACCGGGACGGACCATTGGGTGCAAACTTTTATGGTTAAGCCAAGCTACCAGTCCAATATGGACAAACATAGCAAAGGCATTAATAACAGCCCCCAAGACAATCAATGTTTTCGGCTCGTAAATATTTAATAAAAACAAAATTATACCAAATATGATTTGCGCCCAGAGAAATCTGTAATAAATTTTTGATAAATTTATTTTTTTATTTTTGCTTTTATTCAGCTCGGCAATCGCCAAATTCTCCGCCATAATACGACTAGTTGAATCCATAATGCCAAGCTGGGTCTGAAATAACATGATGGAAACAACTATTAAAAATAACGATCCGATGGTCGGCCATAGCCGCTCACCAATGATTTTGCCTTCACTAATAACAAAATTGATACCTTGGGCATTGCCGGCTAGGCCATAGGTGCTTGTAAAAGAAAGTAACATCAGCAGCACCATAGCTACAGCACCAATTAATAAAAATACTATGAGATGTTCCAGGTTGATAGTTCGCCACCATACCTTGAAATTTTTTACATTTACGGTATTAATTTCAAACTCTTCACCACCAAGCTTGATCTCCTGAATTGTTTTATCATGTCCGCGAAATAAACCGACAATCTTTTGCGCATACTTGCCCATTCCATAACCTTTTTCTTTAATGTAAATAGACTGAGTAAGATTAAGATTCCCGCCGGCGCCCGAGTACGCAAAAGCCGCAAAAAAAGTAGCCAGACTAATGCCGGGTGGTAAAAACCAAAAGCCTTGCCCCTTGCCAATCAGCCCGGCAGCCGCCGCCGACCAATCGTTACCAGAACTCAAGACTACCGCTAAAACAAAAATAAACGGCACGCCGAATAGAATTATATATTTTGTAATTTTTTCCATGCTATCATAAACTGTTTTGCCGCCGCTTAAGAACAGTCCGATTATTAACAGCATGCCAATAGCAATCCATTTGAAGTTTTCTATACCTAAAATACTTCCCAGGACTTGCGCTGAAGCCGCAATAATTCCTGGCAAGCCAAAACCAATAAAGGTGGAAATGATAAACCAATACACGGCTCGAGGAAATAATTTAGCAATACCGACAAAGACGCTCTCGCCTTTGACGAGCGCATACCGCTCTATTTCCATGTTGATAAAGAATTGAAACGTAATGCCAAGCACCGCACCCCAGGCGATACCAAGGCCATAGTTTGAAACCAGATACGGCCAGAGAATTACTTCCCCCGATCCTAAACCCAAAGCCAAAATTACAAAACTCGGACCAATAATTTTTTTGATGCTGAGGGCGACAGGAAATGATTTTAATTTTAATTTTTGGCGCATACCACGAATTTTATTTAGAGATTTATTTTATCATAAAATCAAAGCTTAATCTATAAAAAAATCCCGTTTAGAGTTAACTAAACGGGATTTTTATATTTAATTTTTTTATTTTTTTCGCTTTATGGAAATTTTTTTCTTAGCTGACTTTTTTGGCGCAGCTTTTTTGATTTCTGTTTCTGCTTCCGCTTCTACAGATATCGGAGCTGCGACTGATATATTTTCCGGCAACAGGCGCAAAATTCTATCTAATTTTGAATTTATGTTTTCAATCTGTTGTTTAAACTGACCAAAATCGCCTCCATTTGGCTTCTGACCAAAAGAAGGCTTACTGTCAAAACGAGGTTTGGAAAAATTGTTGCCAAACGGCTTAATCGGCCTATCTCCTCGTTTATTTTTGAAACAATTATTACAAAACACTTCTCGATCTCCAGTTGGTCTAAACGGCACTTGGCATGGACTACCACATTCACTGCAAATCGCATCATGCATCTGTGGCTTCTCAAAACCACCACCAAACTTACTACCACCAAATTTTTTACCGCCAAAATCTCTCTTACCGAATTTATTTCCACCTCTGTCTCCGCCAAATCTGTTATCTCTATTAAAATTACCCATACCCTTATAGATTATAATTAGGCGGTCAGTGTATCCTATTCTCCCCTAAAACACAAGGCCGGTACGTATATTTTGCCAAAACTTCAAAAAATGCTATGATCTTATCATTATGCAAATACCCTATCGAAAACCTGGTAAATACGCGATGATGAAGCAGGATCCTATGCTTACGGTTGAAAAAGTACAAGAACTGGAAGACAAATTAGATAAATTAAAAAATTACAGCCGACCAAAAGCCGCGGAAGAGGTGCGCCGGCTGGCGGAATTAGGAGACTTTTCTGAGAATGTCGAATACCAATTAGCCAAAGGCAGGCTGCGCGGCATCAATCAGGCAATTTTTACGATTGAAAATCAACTAAAAAATGCTGTGGTCATAGAGCCAAACGCCCAGCATGAAACCGTGGCGGTGGGCCATACGGTAACTATCAAGAATGGCGTTGTGGAAAAAAAATACCTAATTTTAGGTTCGACCGAAACCAACCCACAACAAGGAATTATTTCTCACCTCTCTCCACTCGGCTCAGCACTTATCGGTAAAAAGGTTGGCGATATTGTGAAGATAAAAACTAAAGATAAAGAAATTTTATACACCGTGTCTAGCATAGAATGATAAATTTTCTAGGTATGAAACTCAAAATCACTACCCTCACTCCTCAAGAAAAAAAGGGGATAGATAAAATCTATTATTCAACCTTTAAAACAAATTTTGGAAAATTTGTAGTCGCATCTACGAACACGGCTATTTGCAATATCCTATTATTTAAAAACCTCTCAGAAACAATAAAAGAACTACAGACATGTTGGCCAAGCGCCACCGTAACAGCAAAAGCTGCACCCGCGCACACAGTAGTAAAAAAATTATTCTCTGGTAAAAAAATAAATTCTTCGATTACACTTGCGCTTAGAGGAACTAAATTTCAAACCAGTGTTTGGAAAGCGCTTCTGGATATTCCAAAAGGAAAAACCAGTACCTATACAAAAATTGCCACACAGATCGGCAAACCAAAAGCCGTGCGCGCAGTCGGCACGGCCATCGGCAATAATCCAATGTGTTATCTTATCCCATGCCATCGGGTCTTAAATTCTAATGGTGGAATTGGCGGCTATCGCTGGGGTACGAACGTAAAGAAAAAAATGCTTGCATTAGAAGGCGTGACTATTTAGAAATTTCTTCATTTACAAACTGCTGTCGATAAGAATATAAAATAATTATCTTCGCGATCTTTTGACTGTGCGTAGGTAAAAAAATTACTTATCCACAATTTTTTATTTGACACGATTTTAGTATCAGTTTACAGTACCTACACGCTCATCATGTACATTTAAAAATCTTGAGACCTGGAGATTCACTACAGAAGAAAATTACTTAGGCATATTACTACAATATACCTACGAATGTTTCTTCTGTCTTTCGAATCAAGGTATCAGGCAATGCCACGTACTGTGGAGGTCGATCATTGCGACGATAACTTTGGTGACAAATACAGAATACTTACTCTTTAACCTAAGTAATATGTACAACACACCAAACTCTCAAGAGAGAGAAGACACTGACAACCGTCAGAGTCAAAGAGGGTCAAATAATTCTTCGAGTAGTCAAAGCGACGCTAGCCGCGATATGGATCAAGATGTTTCTACATCAAGAGACCAAAACAGCGGCGCCAGCGAAGACAACTTGACTCAGGAAAACTCATAAAACATATTTTCTCCCTCTATTCTCATGCAAATAACTGTGTTGCCTGGCCAGGGCCTTTGTTTGCACGGCATACAACAATAAAACACATGTGTAATATAACTTAGCTTCTACAAAAGTGAAAAACTACCATAGAGAACTGGCCAGCGGGATTTTCCTTGGTCAGTTCTTTTTTATCTTAACTACCTAATCCTTAACTCCTATGACGACCACTGCGCTCAAGAAAACGGCCGTCGCGGGCGGCATACTAGGACTATCCCTGTTTGCTTTTTCACGGACAAAAAAAGGTCAACAAATCAAAAAGCAAATAAAAAACAACTTGGATGATCTGTATTATGAAGTCGGCCAACAACTGCAAAGCCTTGGCGATACAAGCAAAGCAACATATGAAGATCTGGTTGCGAAACTCGTCCGAGAATATAGCCAGAAGAAAATGTTGGCGACTGGAATTGCCGTCGATCTGACCCGTGAACTCCAAAAAAAATGGCTCCTGTTTCAATCCTACTACCTGTATAACCGAGTAAAGTCTGCTTTGAAAGAAGATAGTGAACCGAGTCAGTCAAAGTTTAATTCGGTCACGAGCGATGTCATTGCTGAATACGGGAAAGATAAACAGTTAGCCAAGGAAGAAATTGCCAAACTGACGGAAGAGATAAAAAAGAGATGGAAAGAATTCAAGACTGAACTGACTTCTTAATGTAATTACTTCTTTAATTCTTAATTGTAATCATATGGGAATCATACTTTGGATTATCTTTGGTGGACTGGTTGGTTGGGTGGCTTCACTGATTATGAAGACTGATGCCTCGCAGGGAACCTTAATGAATATCATTATTGGTATCATTGGCGGTTTGATTGGCGGCGCTATCATGAGCTTCTTAGGTGAATACCCAGTTACTGGATTTAACCTCTACAGCTTCCTTGTCTCCTTACTCGGAGCAGTGGTGCTCATTGGTATTATCCGGGCTGTGCGCGCCTAACTTTCTATGCCCCACTTCAACATCTAAACCCCGCTTTTGGCGGGGTTTAGATTCTCTATTGTTTTTTCTTAATTTCAGGATATGAATAAAAAATTGTTATTACCATTCTTTGCACCGCTCATTATTAACGGCTGCGGCACTGCCCCTCCCTCAACAACTATCAACGTGCCCTACACCTCCCAAGCCCCAACTGGCGACTGGTCAGAGCCATGGAAAAATGCCTGTGAAGAAACCTCGATTTATATGGTCAGTAGTTTCTATACCGATAACACCATCAAACGCGACGAGGCCATTAAGCATATTAAAGAAATTATTGCCACAAAAAATAAAGAATTCCATGTCAGCGCTGACGAGTCACTCGAAAAAATCTCAGAGTTAATCAAACTGCTTGGTTTTCCGTGGAGCACGGAAATTGTTATTAATCCAAGCCTTGAAGACATCAAAAAAGAACTAGCTGGCAATAGACCAATCATCGCACCCGTGTTTGCCCCGGCCTTACAATACAAAGCTGGCGGACCAGATTATCATGTTGTGGTCATAACTGGCTACGATGACAATAGCAGCGAGTTTATCGTCAACGATCCTGCCTTGGCCAAGGGCACACGCTTTAAATATACTGTCTTTATGAAAGCCATCCATGACCTCAATCAAAAAAATTATAAAGCTGGACAAAAGGCTGTATTATTTACAAAACCAGAAACAGGCATTAGTTGGTTATAAGTGTATTGCCTAACTCGGAAATACAAAATTTAACACTAAAGCAAAAAGAAGCACATGAATTATCGTACTAACAGCCAAGGCAAGATATGGACGGGCTGACATAAACTTTCGAACCAGGCCATATAGTACAGAGAAAATAAATTGGGGCAGCGTCGTTATTACCAAGACCATAAACATCAACACTCCAAACGGCATCTCGCCGCCCGTATCAATAAAAATAAATATGATTGGCACTATCACCGCCAAGACAAATGCCAACAAAAATTTCTTGATTAATTGCCTACCTGGAAAATACCGCAATCCCTTATTTATTAATAGTCCCAGTAATATAACCTGTGCCAAATTGCCGAGCGCACCAATAACCAAAGTTTTGTTTGGAGCAGCTTGCAATATATAAAAAGCTACCAAACCGCCACCAAACAAACTAATAAGGCCCCACAACCCCACTACCATTTTATACCAACGTGGCGCTTGTCCATTTGTCACCATATTTTCCATATTTTTTATAAAATTAATTTAAAAATTACTGCCAACGGTAAACACTAATAAACCATAGATAAAAATTAATATCGGTGAGGCGACCAGACCGAGGCTACTTATCACTATTCGGCCAATTAATTTTTTCTTAAATATCAGATTTCCGGTTCGACGAGCTTGCAACAGGTCCCCAACGGAACTAATCACACTGACAAGAAAAAGCACACCGGCAAGCAAAAGCATAATAGCCCAAATAATCATATGCACAAAGGAAAGCATTTTTAATTCGCTCAAGAAAAAGTCAATGCCAAATGACCAGACTAACACCGCAAGCACTAATATCCAAGCTACCCAACTAACCCAAAAAGATCGGGGCTGCCGCTGACTAGATGTAGTTTCCATATATTTTAATAAAAAATTAATGAACCGCAAAAATTGCTTGGGAGACCGAAACAAGTAAAAAAACTAACAAACCAAGCACCAATAATGCGATCACTAATCCGGGCAAGGTCCAGAAGATGCGCCGAAATAAGACTTTTTTTAAAGCCGCATCCATCATTTGATGTTGCCCCCGATAATACTCAAGTAAGGCCGTAATAAAACCGGTCATAAATAGAACGGTATTTAGCGTTGCTAGAAACCCCCAGATCAATAAATGAAGCAAACTAACATTTTGTGGTTTTAAGACAAAAAAAGACAAGAGTGCCCAAAGAATAATCACGCCCAGACTTACCCAAGCCGCTCGAATAATCCAAATGGATTTTGATGGCATAGTGTTTTATTTTAACGTATCAATCTTTAAAGGGGCTTGATTTATTTTATTACGCCTTAACCTTTTCACTACATCCGGTTCCTGCAGACTTAAAACTAGCAATATAGCCACGCTAACCAAGCCAATTGCTGAAATAATAACAAACAAGACCGTAAAGCCAAATTTACTGGCTATAAAAGCTCCGACCGCCGCGCTAATCGCCGTAGCCACACCTACCCCAATGTCTTCAAGCGACCACTCAAAACCGATCACTTGCCGATCAACATGGTTCGTAAACAAAATTCGCCAGGCTGGCACAGCCATAGAATTTGCCAGGCCGTTCAGACATTGCAGCACGTAGATATGCCAAGAAGCAGAGGAAGCTATATAAAATAGAGGAATAAGAGAAATTAATAATGTGCCCGCAATCATAAAGGTAAATTCATCAAACTCTCCTTTTATCTTATCCATCAATCGGCTCAAGGGTACGACGGTCACAACTCTGGTTATCCAATAACAGGAAACCGCATAACCAATAACCTCAATCCTGTTTTCAATATTTTTTAAAACAAAAACCGCAAAAATCGGCCCCAGTAAACCGACGGCAAAAAAAAGAAAAAAGTCTGAAGCCACGAGAAAACGAATTGTCTTATTAATTTTTCTGCTTGCTACCATATTGTTTTTAACAATTATAGCAAAAACAGGCACTATAAACAAACTATACCAACCTTAATCATGCCACACGACCAAAGGATGCTATAAAATTTTACCAACCGACTGCTCTAATCTGTGGATAAAAAATTGACGCCGTAACAACTAGCTACTACAATATGTAGTAGATTTTAACTACTCAACTCTGATTACTTACATAATCTGCTTACCCTATGCCTCATCGATAATTTAATAACTATTAAATACATTAACTACAATACTATATGTTAAAAAATCTTTCGGGTAAGCAAGGATTTTTACTGGGCATACTTTCCGGCGCGGCCATTATGGCGATCGGTGGGTATGTAATTACCACTGCCCTATTACTTAATAAACAACCCCCGCCACTAGCAGACAGGGCAGACAACACCCAGCAAGCGCCGACAGTAGCTGAACAGAATGCTCCAGCAGCCACCGACCTTCCGACTGCTATCACTAAATCAGCCAGACCGACCGCAGAACTTTTTGTCATGTCTTATTGCCCATATGGGATGGATATGGAACAAAACGCATTTATCCCCGCCTATAATTTACTCAAAAAAAATGCCGACATCAGCATAAAGTTTGTTTCTTATGCCATGCACGGTAAACAAGAAGTGGAAGAAAATACTCGTCAATACTGCGCCCAGACTCAAGATACTGACAAATATTTCAAATACCTTAACTGCTTTAACGGCAGTGGCAACAGTGCCAGCTGCATACAGCAAGCCGGAATAGACGAGAAAAAATTAAACCGTTGTATTGATGGCACCAATGACAAATATGCAATTTTAGACAAATACAATGATCAAACCACCTGGTTAAACGGCCGCTATCCTATATATCCAATACACGAGCAATTAAATAACACCTACGGTGTGCAGGGATCACCAACCCTAGTTATCAACGGCACCCAAGTAACCGCCGACCGAACTGCCAACGGAGTCATCAGCGCCATTTGTGCGGCTTTTGATAAAGCTCCTGCGGAATGCAGTCAATTTTTATCGCAATCAGGCAACACCCAGCCGGTAGCAACAAATAAAAAGGCTGGCGCTTGTGGTGGTTAATAACAACTTCGCTTCAAAAGATACAAAAAAACATCCCTAATCAGGATGTTTTTTTATTACCGTAATTTACTTTTTAAACAGGAACTTAAGCGCGCGCAATTGTTGTGCACTATATACACTAAAAGATTTCCAGTCACTGTATTTTGAACACCCGTAGATGTTACAGGCGCGTACCGAAAAAACATAACTATGTTTAGCGTTAATATCTACAACTTTACTTGTTTGCGTAATTTTATCAAAAATAGCGGTTTTATTATTACTTAAATCCGTTAAACGCACAGTATAATAATCACCCGCACCATTCCAGCTCAATTGCATTAATCGAGATGAAAATAAACTGAACAATAGATTGGTTGGCACGCCCGGTATGGTGGCGACCGGCTGATCTCTTATATCATCATGGTTGGTCACATAGCCAACTGGCGGCGTATAACTACAGACGGCAATGGTATTATTCGGATCCCCTAAGCCATCATGATCTATATCAGCATAATATATCTGATTCGCGCTAATCGTAGGATCATTATCATTACAGTCCACACCGGTAATTACTCCATCGTTATCATGGTCATGATCGTTGGCATCTGAACTATTTGTCACATACCCACTTGGAGCAGAACTGGAACAAACGCTGATAGTTACTGTCGCATCACCCAACCCATCGCCATCTTCATCTCGATAATATGTTTGATTCGAATGCACAGTCGCGTCGGCATCATTACAATCTGCCGTACTCAAATAACCATCATTGTCAGCATCAATCACCGGTGGGGTAGTGACCGGACAAGTGATCGGATAATTGTTGTAAACTAAAACAAAACTGGAGGCCGCGTCATTGCTAATAGCGATTTGCGCTCTGGAATTGGCACAATCTGGAACCACAATCATACCTTCATCTGAATTTCCTGTCGTGGGCAACTGATAGCTGTTAACAATAGCGCCGGTTAGCGTATATTCTTTAAGTTTATCATCGGTATCAAACACAACATACAGTAATCGGGTCAATGGACTATACTGCAGGGCCGCTACATCTGTATAACTTACCGGAATCTGGGCAATGGAACTTACGGTAGCGCCATTACTATTTGTATTAATATTATACACACGCAACACCGCTTCCGCTTGAGATGCAGCGACAAAGAATCCGCCGGACAAAGCCGTACCCCAAGACGCTGGCGCATCTGCAGCCGGCACATAGGCCAGAGATTCCATACCCAACGCGCCACTGACTGGTAAATCAGATAATGTCCAGGATTTATTCGCCACCTTTGTTCCAGTATCAAGATTGAAGGCTTCAATCTTACTTCCGGCTTCGTTGGCTATATAAATAATATGATCAACTGCGGAAGTCTCGGTGAGCGCGACATCTTCCAAATCTCCACCTGGAAACCAATAATGCAATACGGCGCCGTTACTATTTACCACTCCAATATCACCGTCATCTCCAATGAGGATATATCCATACCCTGGAATATATTCAATGCCGCTGGCTTCAAAACCGTCGGCAGTGGTGTTATATGCCATAAGCCCGGAAGCAATTTGCACACCGTTTGGACTTGCAGGCCAAGGCGCGGCAGCTTTGGCTACAGGCGCAAGAACCAACGCAAGAACAGCGAGGACCATACTAAACACCAGTTTTTTGCTTCGAGATGCACATGACATAATTTTTAAAAATAGATTAAAAAACATACAAAATTATACCAAAAAATAAGCAAAAAGTCAATGTTGCAGCGTACAAGAACTACCCGAGTATACCGTCTAATAAAATCTTTAAACCAATGAGCATCAGCGCAATACCGCCGGCAATTTCAGCATTATCATTTATTTATACAAATCGATAGCGCCAACATGATTAGCCTTTTTGGTTAGCGGGTTTTAGATATATGCTCCCAGGGTCGGATTCGAACCGACGACCAATTGGTTAACAGCCAACTGCG
>CAYNEQ010000012.1:0-13669 GCA_964396295.1 uncultured Gammaproteobacteria bacterium | reverse complement strand
TGCAAAATATCACATCTTGACCAATAATTTGAAGGTTATAAAGAAACAAATCAATTTACGGATCGCATTAAGATGAACCCTTACTGCGTAATTCTGTTTGACGAAATAGACAAAGCTCATAAAGATGTCAGCAAATTATTGCTGCAAATTTTAGAAAATGGCACCATCACCGACTCGGTCGGCAAAACTATTTCACTTAAACATGCAATAATTATCCTTACCACCTCTCTCGGCACCAGTGATATCAAAAAATCACAGATTGGTTTTAACAAAAATCAATCGCACACAGAGAACAAAAAATTAGTTACCGAGAAATTAAAAGAATTTTTCTCTCCGGAATTAATCAACCGATTGGATCAAATCTGCTTATTTAATAATTTAACCAAACCTGATCTGGCAAAAATCGCCGCTTTAGAAATTACTGATCTTAATAAACAACTCGCAAATTACCACACAAACTTAAAGACAAAAGACGGTGTCTTCACATGGTTTGTGGAACACCAACCAAATAGTAATAGCGCCAGAGAAATCAGACGCAATATCAGGCGCGATACAGAAAAACTAATCGCAGAAATTATTCTCAAAGAAAAAATCAAGCCTTCTCACCAACTGCTTCTACAGAATAACAAACTGGCCATACGATAATTTATGGCACAACCAAAACAAAAACCGATTTCAAAACGTCCCTCACGCTTGGCGAGTTCGCTGCTTGCCGCCAAAATTGCCCTTGGCTCAGCCGTTCCCACTCCTCAAACTTCTCAAATACGACCAGATGAAATCGCTAACCGTCTAGCAGCTGACCGTGCTCAAAGCGCCGGACTGCGTTCTGCTCAAACACCTGATGATTTTGACGAAGCCGAGGAGGATATACCTGATTTTGAAGACGAATCTGCCAAAACCGCGCTTACACCAGATAATTTAACGGCTGCTCAAAGGTCTCAAACTCAGCAAGAGCAGCAGAAGAAAAATCAAGCCGCATCCCAACAACAGCTTGATGCCCAACAACAGGCAGATGTCGCTGCCCAAATGGAAGCTGGAAAACAACGCGCTACCGCTCAAACCCAGCAGGAAATAAATAAACTGGACCAAGAAATTAATAAACTACAGGAAGATCTGACTAGTTTTAGAGATAATATTTCCTTAAAAAAAATCCTCAGTTACAGACCCAATATCACAATTTTAATCAACCAGATCATTGACCAACTGAAGAAAAAAGCCGCTAACTTGACAGATGAGGGAAAAATCAAATTTTATCAAGGAGTAATTCCTTTATTAAGCATGCTTTTAGGAATGTTGCGGGCTTTAAAAATTATCACCACCTTTTTTGACGCAGCTTTTTTTAGCACGGCTTCGTCTTTCCGTTTAATCTTATTTACCTTACCGACTATTATTCTGCCGATTATATTTTTTATTCTTTCTCCTATCCACATTCTCTTTTTGGGAGCCATATTTTATATAAATAAAATTCCAATAATTAGAGGCCCGCTTACAAAAATCATTGATGAATTTGCCGAAAAGGTAAAAAAACAAAGAAACAGCTGGCAATCAAATCTAGAAGTTTTACAAAAAAAAG
Source organism: uncultured Gammaproteobacteria bacterium (assembly GCA_964396295.1). GTDB lineage: Bacteria > Patescibacteriota > Patescibacteriia > Magasanikbacterales > GWA2-37-8 > XYD2-FULL-39-9. The sequence goes on along the minus strand of CAYNEQ010000012.1, from coordinate 12,096 downwards.
TGGCCCTAAAAAAACAACGGCAGCAACTAGAAAATGCCCAGAACCAAATTCAAGCGAGATAAGAGATAACTCATCAAATTTGTGGTATAATAACGCATATCAATTAGTTTCTTTGTTCCATACCAGGCCCTATGGCCAAAAAAATCATACTTATTACCGCCTTTTTACTTGTCGCTGGCCTCATCGGTTATGGACTGTATTATTTTTTTACCAAAACTTATCAATTAGGCCAGAGTCCGGGACAAGGCCCTACTTCGACCCTGCCCGGCGGACAATTGCCTAATTCTGGACCCAAAACCAGCTCCACTCCTGGCACTACTGTAGGCCCAAATGGTGAACTGTTGCCGACTTCCGGGATCATCCAACCCACCAACCCATCATATTACAAACCAGTCGCTACCACGCAAATCGTTTCCGAAACCGCCACCTATCCATCACTGAGCATTGGCGGCGATCTTCGCTACTATAGCGCTAATGACGGCAAATTCTATCGCATCACACCTACAGGCGACATCAAGCAACTCTCGGACGAAGTATTTTTTGATGCCAAAAAAATCACCTGGGCAAAGAATAAAAATCAGGCCGTCATCGAATACCCTGATAACTCAAAAATAATCTACAATTTTGACACAAAAAAACAGGTGAGCGTACCTAAACACTGGCAAGATTTTTCTTTTTCTGGAGATGGTAATCAAATCGCGGCTAAAAGTTTAGGCCTGGATCCTTCGAGCCGTTTTCTTATTACCGCTAATACCGACATTACGGGCGCAAAAGTCATTGAACCAATGGGAGAAAATGCAGATAAAGTCACGGTTAGTTGGTCCCCTAGTCAACAGGTGGTGGCTTTCTCTCAAACCGGCGAGCCCCAAGGCGGCGAACGCCGAGAAGTTTTATTCATCGGCCAAAACGGCGAGAATTTCAAATCAGCCATTGTTGATGGATCAGGATTTTTACCCCAATGGTCTACTAGCGGCAAAAAACTGCTCTATAGCGTCTATAGTACCCGCAGTGACCTCAAGCCAGAATTATGGATAACTGATGCCTACGGCGACAGTATTGGCGATAACAGACAGCTGTTACAATTAAACACCTGGGCTGACAAATGCACGTTTGCCGATGACACTACGCTCTACTGCGCCGTGCCAAACGACTTGCCAACTGGCGCCGGCCTTTCTCGTGATGTGGCCAGATATAACTCTGACAGCCTCTATAAAATTGATTTAAAAACAAATAGCAAAACTCCGATCGCCTTAAATGATGAATATAATATCAATGGTATTTTTTACGATGCGGCTAAAAATAAAATCCTCTTTACCGACTTAAATCGCACTGGAATTTTTGAATCACAACTGTAATCGAAATAAATAAGTAAAACGGCGAGCTTACTCGACCACTTCCAAACGAATGAAAGAACATAGGAACCTAATATAATTTATGCACCACAAAAAGACCTACCTGCTACTCTTCATTATGGTTGCCCTAGCCGGCCTATTTTTTACGGTCCAAGTTCGCAGATTGCGACAAATTACTGTTACGCGCAGTTCGGTCGGCCTCATTTCAGAAAAATCATCCTTCATTCCGATTTCTGCCACCGACCCTATTTTTGGCAACCCGGGCGCACCGATTACCGTAGTTGAATTTATGGATTTTAATTGTGAAAAGTGTTTCACCTTTCATACCACAATTAAAGAGTTTGTAAATTCCCATCCCCAAGATATTAGACTGGTCTGGAAAGATTTGCCTCAAGACAAAATTTTCAGCAGAAATGTTAGCCGAATTCACGAAAATGGTTGGTGCATTGCCCAGCAAGATCAAAAAAAATTCTGGCAATTTATAGAATCTGTACAACAAAATCCACACCTATCTGAATCAGCTTTACAAACTCTACTGATTGGCCTAAACATAAACACCGATCAATTATCGACCTGTCTTAACAGTGGCGCGGCCAAACAAAAGCTTGCCGAATCGGCGGGGATTTTTCAAAACTTAGGCCTTAAGACTCCTCCAATTATTTTTGTAAATAACAAACTCATCAATACTCAAGAGGACATAAACCTAGCTGACATGCTGGAGACTTTTATAAAAAAATAATATGAGATTTGGCAAATTAAAATTTTTATTACTGTTTTTGCCATTATTTTTTTTATTTCCCTATCATGTCCAAGCTGAGGAAACTATTATTGATGGTGCTGTACTGTATCAATACCAGGCAAAAAAGACAGACGGTACATCCTTTCTTAAAGCCAAAGACGGTATCATTTTCCCCGCAGGCGCAGATAAAATTGATGAAGTATATGTTTTTTTTCATGGAATAAATCCACCCTGCAGCGACTGCCACCTGATTACTCCCGTCGAAGCCTGCAAAGAATTTGAACTGTGCAAAAAAGTAACAGAAATGCAGACGTTAAAACCGCAAACAGTTTTTGAAACCGTAAACTCCCCGGCTAAAAATGTTGCTATTTTTATACCGCAGATGGATCCGCAAAGCGGAAATCATGCTTCTCAATTTACAAGACAAGAATTCATAGATTACCTAAATGAAGCCATGACACAGCTTCATAGCCGGATTCCGAATTCTCCCAACAGAATTTCTGTTATTGCTGGGCATAGCGCTGGCGCCGGCATAATAGCCCGTTATATAGAGGAGTTTAAACCTGAGAAAGTGTTGGTATTTGACGGCTGCTACGGTTCATGGTGTAAAAAAATTTTAGATAGCAATAAAATTACTGACACTAAATATATCTATATCAGCACCACGAATAATTATGATAGGATCCATGAAGAATCAGGGATGCAAGAGATAACAACCGCAAGCCATCCTCGAACAGCAGTAGTACGGAATGTTCCCATGGCACACTATCAAGTCCCAAGCCGGTGCTTCCTCGACCATCTCACCGATGATAAATGCGCAAAGCCAACTGCTACCGACCAGCAGAAAAAAACTGTAGAAATTGAAAAGTTGGTCTCTGACATAAATAAAGCAAAACCAAAATTTGAAATAAATTTTCCCGGAGTTAATTTGGGCGATGCCTCGGCCATCACTGATGATACTGGTACCTATATTTTTGTACCTTGGCTAGCCCAATTTATTTCAGCCATATATAAGTTTGGTATTGCAATAGCGAGTATCGTCGCCGTAATTACCATTATCCTTCAAGGCGTGCGAATCCTTACTTCTGCAGGCAACAGCGAAGCCACGTCCGAAGGATATAAAAAAATTAGCCATGCAGCGATAGGACTTCTAATTGCTTGGGGATCATTTGCTATATTATACAATATCAACCCAAAATTAGTTCAATTCAATGCCTTAAAAGTTAAAGTTGTAGAACATCAAGAATTAGATGTTTCTGCCTCCGACGAAGACCCGGTAGATAGTGGCAGCATTCAAACAAACGGTACTGTTCCTTACTTTGGACAATTTGAAAAACCGTGGAATAAATTTAAACCTGGCGATCCAGAATGGCCATTTGATACTTCAAAATGCAAAAAAACAAGCACGATACAAGATCGAGGTTGCGGACCAACTTCTCTCGCTATGGTTTTAAAATATTTAGGTAAGGATGTTACCCCCATTAATACAGCAAACTTTGCTCTTGGCTGCAGCGGACCAATGGACCCAAACATGGTCCAAAGTAACTGGAGCAAGAGTCCTTGGTCAGATTTAAAATTTGAGATGTTCTATGGTAGTAGTCAAGCTGAAAAAGCCCTATCGATCGCGGCCCAGGGTTACCCAATTATATTTAATTGCCATCCTTGTGTTGGATATACTGGTGATGAAAAATTAAAAACATATGCCCCAGGTCATTTTATGGTAATTACCGGCAGCACTGATGGAGGAAAAACTTTTACCATCAATGATCCCGGAGGAAACCCAAAAATAAATAACTCGATTGTAAAAATGACCCGAGATCAAATTTTAGACCCACAACAATACCAGGCTGAAGCAGGTTGTCAATCAGCAAAAAACCCATCCGACTGCTTAAATGGCATTGATAAAATAAGAAAACCACCTCCATTCATTTACGTTCATAAATAGCATTGTGTCAAAATCTCAAACCTCTTTCCTCTGCTCTCACTGTGAAGCCCAGTATGCCAAATGGACTGGCCGGTGTTTAGAGTGCGGCAAGTGGGGCACAATTCGGGAAGTGCAAAATATAGCCAAGCAAGAAACTGGTGCCCAAAATATACACTACGGCACGGTAGAAATGGTTGATTTAAAAAATATTGACAACAAAAAATTTGCCCGTATTGCTACAAATATTGGAGAGCTAGATAGAGTTCTAGGCAGCGGACTAGTGCCAGGGTCTTTGATACTTCTAGGGGGCGAACCCGGGATTGGCAAATCCACCCTTGCCCTACAACTGGCCGCTCTACTCCCCCATTCTCTCTATATTTCTGGAGAAGAATCCGTGGAACAAATAAAATTGCGCGCAGAACGCTTAGGGATTACCGCTAACACACTCAAACTTGGTAACGGGACTAATGCGGAACAAATTATTGAAACTATAAAAAATAACGAGCAGTGCAAACTGGCAATTATCGATTCCATCCAGACAATTCAAACCAGTGAAGTTGAGGGTGAGGCCGGAAATATTAATCAGGTCAGAGCCTGCACAACCAAACTATTAGAGGTCGCAAAAACTTCGGGAAAAATCATCGTATTAATCGGTCAGGTAACCAAAGATGGCGCAGTGGCGGGCCCTAAAACTTTAGAGCATCTCGTCGATGCCGTACTCTACCTTGAAGGCGACAAATATCATTTATTTCGAATCTTACGAACGACGAAGAACCGCTTTGGCGCGAGCGATGAGATCGGGGTATTTTCCATGGAAAGCCATGGATTACAAGAAGTAAAAAATCCTTCGGCTATTTTTTTAGCTGGACGCGGAGAACCGGTACCAGGAGCTACGGTTACCTGTCTGATGGAAGGCAGCCGACCAGTTATGGTAGAAATCCAGGCCCTCGTGACAAAAACAAATTTTGGCTATCCGCAACGACGCACTTCAGGATTCGACCTCAATCGTTTGCAAGTTCTTGTAGGGGTACTGGCTAAACGGGCAGACTTACCCTTAGATACCTATGATATCTTCTTAAATGTGGTTGGAGGCATAGAGGCCTCAGAACCGGCTGCTGATCTAGCTGTCATACTAGCCCTGGCCTCGGCCCTGAAAAATAAAACCATTTCCAAAGAGATCGCTTCATTTGGTGAAGTCGGATTAGGCGGAGAAATACGGCCAGTTACCCAAACAGAAAAGAGGTTACAAGAAATTAAAAAAATGGGTTTCAAATTTGCCGTGGTGCCACAGACGACAAACCTGCCCAAAATATCTGACTTAAAAATTGCGCCTGTAAAAAATGTAAAAGAACTAGTGGAGCAAGTATTAAAATAAAAAACAAGATATAATTTTTGGGACCAACTGCCCGAGTCCTTTTAGGACGAGTTTTGGTACAAAAAATTATATCTTGTTTTTTATTATTTTTACTCTAGATGAGTTTCTTTTTCCCAATTTTTTACCTTGGTAAGCAGCTGAGGATATTTTTTAATATTTTCAATGGCCATTTTCGCGGCTTCACGAGACTTTTTTATCAGTTCACGATCAGTCACTGTAGCTAACTTAAGCCCCATATCACCACTCTGTTCGGTGCCATAGACTTCACCTGGGCCCCGCACTTCTAAATCTTTTTCTGCCAATTTAAAACCATCACTCTCCTGTTCAAAAAATTTTAGCCGATCCAGGGATTTAGCGGTTTCCGAGTTAGTAAATAAAAAACAATATGATTGGTGTGAAGACCTGCCTACCCGGCCACGAAATTGATGAAGTTGAGCCAAACCAAAACTTTCCGCCCCCTCAATCATCATCACGCTCGCATTAGGAATATCAACACCGACTTCAATCACCGAAGTAGAGACAAGCAAATCGATTTCTCCGGATTTAAACTGCGCCATGGTTGCTTCTTTTTCTCTGGTTTTCATCTTCCCATGAAGAAATCCTACGCGCAGATCAGGAAAAATTTTCTTTGATAATTTTTCATATTCGCTCATGACTGATTTCTTATCATCTGTGCCCGGCAGATTGATCAACAGCTCACCGTCACCTACTTTACCATGATCTACTACCTCAATTAATGGGCAGACCACAAATACTTGCCTGCCCTGCTTTACCTGGCCACGAATAAATTGATAGGCCTTATCACGATTAAATGGTTCGACAAGTCTGGTAAGGACTTTCTTTCTACCTGGAGGTAATTCGTTAATAATAGAAATATCAAGGTCACCATAAATCATCAAGGCCAAAGACCTCGGAATCGGTGTGGCTGTCATGCTTAAAAAATGCGCGCCTAATCCTTTTGTTTTTATCAGCTTTCGTTGCTCCACACCAAACCGATGCTGTTCATCAACGATAACGAGCGCCAAGTTCTTAAACTGCACTTCCGGCACGAGCAAGGCGTGCGTCCCGACAACTACCTGTATTTCGGCCGTTTGTATTTGTCTAAGAAATTCTTTTTTTGTTATTTCTCCTGCTTGAGAGGTTTGGATCTGATTTCTGGTTAACAGTCCGACCACAATTCCTAATCCAGAAAATAACTTGGACAAGGATTGATAATGTTGAAAAGCTAGAATTTCCGTCGGGGCCATCAAAACTGATTGGAAGTTATTTACATAACTACTATACATACTAATCGCAGCCACTACCGTCTTACCAGAACCAACATCTCCAGAAACCAATCGATTCATCGGCGTAGGCTGACTAATGTCTTGCAAAATTTCCCAAGCAGAAATTTTTTGAGGCTTAGTTAGCGTGAACGGCAAGGCGCTGACTAGTGTTTTTATTTTCTCCTCTTGAAAAAAAATAATCGGGGCCGTAAAGCCTTTTCTTCCCTGCTTAGCAAGTTCAGCTTTGAGCTGAACTAAAAATAATTCATCGAACTTTAATCGATCTCGGCTTAATTGCAGGTCTGTATCATCAACCGGGAAGTGAATACCGCAGATGGCCGCCGGAAGCGGTCGTAAATCAGCTGACTCTAATATATCGGTTGGCAGCCAATCTTTTATCGCCGTTGCAGCCTGTATAACTTGACTCATCAGATAACGAATTTGTTTCTGAGTGACTGTACGAGTAAGCGGATATATGGGCACCAGTCGTCCGGTATGGGCCGTTTCTTTTTTATATTTTTCATAAGCGGGACTGATAAGCTGCGGACCCAGCATATCAGATTTTACCTTGCCGGAGAGATAAATAATATCCCCTGTCTTTATGGTTTTAATAATAAACGGCTGATTAAACCACACCACCCGCACACTACCACTCTTATCAGATACCAGGGCTTCCGTAATCATTTTTTTACTTTTAAAACTGCGTTTGTTGGCAATCAGCTCCACCTGAACACAAATAGTCACTAACTCTCCGTCTCGCATTTGAGCGACCGGTAACATCTGCCGATAATCCTCATAGCGGGAAGGAAAATAATACAACAAATCTCCTGCAGTTTTTACACCCAGATTACCAAGTGGTTTTGCTATTTTTTTACCCACACTCCCCAAATTAGAGATAGACGTATTTAGCTCCATAGAAGAGACGGCGTTATCACATATTGTCTAATCTGAATTGAAATAATAATAATTGATTTTTGCAGCGACAATTACGGCCGCCGCAGCGGATTTTGGCGCAAAAAAATTAATTACTATCTCGATTTATGAAGCAAGCTGACCTTTACTCAATCACTCTAAAGACTTCCTCTACGGTAGTAATTTTATCCAAGGCTTTCAGCAAACCATCCTGAACCATAGTTACCATACCATTTTTGGTAGCCCATTCCTGTACCAGATACTCAGAAATTTGATCGCCAAGAATAATTTGTTCTAACTCTTTATTCATGACAAAAATTTCATAAATGCCAATTCTGCCTTTATAACCCAGGCCACTACACTGCTCACAACCTTTGCCTTTATAAAAGGTTAATTTTTTAAAATCAATTTTTTCTTTCTCCGCTTGAGGCAACACTTTTAATTGCTGCTCTACTTTTTCCATTTGCTCAGAACTCAGCTTGTCAACCTCCTGACAATGCTCACATATCTTCCGCACCAGTCGCTGACCAATCACCGAATTAAGCGACGGCGCAAGTAAAAACGGCTTAACTCCCATTGACAGAAAACGCGGAATCGTTCCTGATGCACTATTGGTGTGAATCGTAGACAAAATCAAATGACCGGTTAAGGCAGCCTGAATGGCAATTTCTGCAGTTTCTAAATCCCGAATTTCGCCCACCAAACAAATATCCGGGTCTTGGCGCAGCAAACTGCGCAGACCTTTGGCAAAGGTATAGTCCCGACTGGCATCAACTTGGCTTTGATTAATGCCATCAATTTTTATTTCCACCGGATCTTCCAAGGTAATAATTTTTACACCAGGTTTATTTAGGGTATTTAAAATCGCATACATGGTAGTCGTTTTACCAGAACCAGTGGGACCAGTCGTAATAATCATGCCGTTTGGCCGTTCGACTTCTTTTTTTAATTTGGCATAGGCATCACCGCGCAGGCCCAGCTCATCAAAGGTAACGCCTTTGTTGCTGCTATGCAAAATTCTCATCACTACGCTTTCACCATAAATAGTCGGCATAGTCGAGACGCGCACATCCAGGCTGCCGGAAGATAATTTTAAAGTCACGCGCCCATCTTGCGGCCGATCAGTAATATTTATCTTTAAGGCAGCCAATAGTTTAATACGGGAAACAAACTTTTTCCACTGTTCTTTTGGCAAGGTGGCCACGTCATGCAAAATACCATCGATTCGATATCGGACCATAATCCCATGTTCTTCGGCCTCCACATGCACATCAGACGAATTTGTTTTTAACGCGGCCGCAATCATCAGTGTTAACACATCACTAATTGAGACGCTTTCAAACTGCTGGGCCAAACTGCGAAAATCGATCACATCTGTTTTAAATTTTTCCAACTCCTCATCCGTAATATTAATATCTTTGCTGACTGGTTTGACAATCGGTAAATTAGCATACAATTTCAAAACTTTATCAAAACTATTTTGAGAAATCAGGTATACCTGAGTATTAGCATGATGACGTTCACCTAATTGATAGACTAACTCTTGAATTTGTTCAGTATAATTCACGCAGCCAATCCGAATCTCTTCCGGAGTAGCAAAAAAACAAACAGCTAATTGAGTCTTAGCTTCTTTTTCAGGAATTATTTTGAGCGCTTCCGCGGTCACTGGGAACTTGCTCAAATCAATATACGGCACACCCAACGTGGCGGCTTGCTTTATAACCAAGTCTTCTTTATTTTTTAAATCCATGGCCTGGATTTTCTTATCAAATTTTTCTTCAGCGCTGTCTTCAGTAACTGGCGCAGTACTGCTATTTTTCTTTCCCGGTTTATTAATCAGACTGCTGATAGAAGGAAAATCATTCATACTATCTATCTAGAAAACATGTATTTAGCCAAGTGGATCAAACGGCTCGAAACACCTTCTTTATGCATTTTAATAAATAAAAAAACCCAAGCACTGGTCGTAAACGCATTAAAAATTCCAGCCATGATGGCCGCTACAACTAAAAATAAAAATATCCCGGTCACCAAACCAAGCAGAGCCAGCGGAACGGTATTGCTGACACCAGCCACAATCCAAATGAGGGCAGCTGGTAAAAAGGCAAAAAACGAACCGGCAACTATAGCAAGTACCAACACCAGGTTGCAAAGCATTAAAAACAGTCCGACTTCTAAAGATACTAAAAAATGTTCAGAAAATAAGGCCCAAGCTTTTTTTAAAGACTTGGCCAAACCCTTACCATCTAGAACCAAATAACAAAGCGCATACACAGAAAAAGCTGACAAAAATAACGAGGCAAATAGCACAGCCACGGCACTAGCAGCAAACAAAAAGCTTCCTGACCAAGAAGTGGAGTTAAAAAAATCATTGGCCACTACCATAAATCCAGCCAGCAAGAAAATAGTCCAAGCTGACGGACCATATTTATCCAAAATATATTCCAAAAATGCTTTAAGCTGTTTTGCCAAGACTTATCTAGAGTTTTATTATGTTTACGCGTCTTAAACCAATCGGCCACATAGCTGATAAGGGCCCCTTGAGACACGGTGGCTAAAAAGATAACCATGGTAGCTACCAAACCACAGATAACTACCAGCCACAGTGTGCCCACAAAACTGGACGTGCCTCCAGATACTAACACCTTCAGTAAATGAAAAAAGCCTTCCTGGTCTTCGGGTAAGCCAAAATCAAACATGGCCCAAATTTTTCCAAAAATATTACTGAATCCAATCTGTCCCAAAAAGACTGACAGTAGTCCCAAAATCCAAAGCATTTTATTATGCCAAACTACCTCCCAAGCATGGCCGAGGGTTTGACGATATGTAGGGTCCTTCATACCATTTAAAATTATGACTTATAATGCAAGGGTCTGAGCGTTTACAAATCAATTCTTGCCTCTTAAATTTAAGGTATTATAGCACAATTCCGTCATAAACAAAAAACTCTCTTATTAGAGAGCTCTTTGCATACTTACTATTGCCTTGGCCCTAAAATTCTGTTTACATCATCTTGTTCAATCGTTTCTTTTTCCATCAATTCTTTGACCATCGCTTCCATTTGCGGACGGTGAGCTTCCACCACTTCTTTAGCTCTTTTTTCTGCTTCTGCTAAAAACTTGGCCACTTCTACATCTATAGTCTCAGCAGTTTTTTCACTATAATTTCGCTGGTCGCTCATGTCTCTACCACCTAAAAACACAGCTTCTTGGGCATCGCCAAAGGTGCGCGGACCAATCGTACTCATACCATACCGAGCTACCATATCATGCGCTACTTTGGTAGCCTTGCTCAGATCTGAAGAAGGGCCGGTAGAAAGCATCTGGTCCCCAAAAATCATCTTTTCTACCACATACCCGCCCATCATCATGGCCAGTTCATCTCTAAATTCAGCTAAGGTATGATAATGCTTATCTTCGGTTGGCATCTTGAGGGTATATCCACCGGCTTGGCCACGAGAAATAACCGACACTTTACGTACTGGATCACCATGGGCTAAATAATGGCCCACAATCGCATGACCAGCCTCATGATAGGCAGTCATCTTTTTTTCCTGATCACTGATGATTCTGTTTTTCCTCTCTGGACCAAGCAAGACTTTCTCGATACTTTCCAAAATTTCAGATTCAGCAATTTTCTTCTTACCGCGACGTACCGCTAAAATGGCGGCTTCGTTAAGCAGGTTAGCTAAATCAGCTCCTGAAAAACCTGGTGTCCGTTCTGCTACTTTACGCAGCGACACACCATCTTCTAACGGTTTATTCTTTGCATGAATGCCCAATATTTCTTCGCGATCAGAAATATCAGGGAGATCCAAGGTCACACGACGATCAAAGCGACCCGGACGAAGCAAAGCCGGATCAAGCACATCGGGGCGGTTCGTGGCCGCCATAATAATTACTCCCAAATTCGGATCAAATCCATCCATCTCAACCAAAATCTGATTCAGTGTTTGTTCACGCTCATCGTGACCGCCACCCATACCGGCCCCACGCCGTCTGCCCACCGCATCTATCTCATCAATAAAGACAATCGCTGGCGCTTCTTTTTTTGCCTTATTAAATAAATCACGGACGCGAGATGCGCCGACACCCACAAACATTTCCACAAATTCCGAACCAGACATGTTGAAAAACGGCACATTCGCCTCTCCGGCTACAGCCTTGGCAAGGAGCGTCTTACCAGTCCCGGGAGTACCTACGAGCAACACACCTTTGGGAATTTTTGCGCCCATGTCAGTAAATTTTTTTGGATCTTTAAGAAAATCAACCACTTCTACCAACTCTTGTTTGGCTTCTTTGTCTCCAGCCACATCTGCAAACGTTTTTTTATTTTTATCATCAGGACTGACTTGTCGCGGATTGCTTTGGCCAAAACCCATGGCTTTATTATTTACGCCTTGCACGCCGCGGGTCATGAAATAGAAGAATAAAATAAAAATACCGAGCGGCAATAAAATAGGTACTAAATTCGCTACCCAAAATTTCCAAGAAGTTTCACCTTTGACCTCGACTGAAACAGCCGTAAGC
>CAYNEQ010000011.1:0-13730 GCA_964396295.1 uncultured Gammaproteobacteria bacterium | reverse complement strand
TGGCATGAAGGCTTCCCCGGGCTAAGGCCGGCTTTAACATATTGGAGGCATCCATAGAGCCTTCGGAAGATCCCGCGCCAACGATCGTGTGTAATTCGTCAATAAACAAGATAATATTGCCGCCTGATTGGTCTATTTCTTTGAGTACGGCTTTCAATCTGTCTTCGAATTCACCGCGGAATTTAGTGCCAGCTAAAAGTGAACCGATATCAAGGGCAATCACTTCTTTATTCTTTAATGACTCCGGTACATCGCCATTAACAATTCGCTGGGCCAAGCCTTCGGCAATCGCAGTTTTACCGGTGCCAGGTTCACCGATAAGCACCGGATTATTTTTGGTACGACGACTCAGGATTTGCATGACGCGACGGATTTCATCATCACGGCCAATGACCGGATCAAGTTTTTCTTTGAAAGCCAAATCAGTCAAATTTTTTCCATATTTTTCCAAGACGTTATATTTGCTTTCAGGTTCGGGACTGTCTACTTTTTGGGTGCCGCGAATGCTCGCGAGCACTTTTAGCGTTTCATCATAATTAACATTTTGCACCGACAATAAATCACTGATTGGATTGCGGCCAACCAAAAATGCCAAGAATAAATGTTCTACGCTGATATATTCGTCTCCCATTTTTTTGGCTTCTCCCACCGCCGTTTGGAAAATGTAGAGCATGGCCTGGCTTAAGAGAATTTGTCCCAAGCCGCCGCCTGGCATAGCGCCCGGTTGTTTAGGAAGCTTGTCAATCAGTGATTGAGCGCCAGCCTTTAAACCGATAATATTGGCGTTGAATTTATGAAGAATGGAAACTACTACACCGTCTGTGTCTTCGAGCAAAGCAAAAAACAGATGTGGAGGTTCGATCTGCGCCTGGCCATTTTCATAGGCAATTCTCGCGGCGTTCTGGATTATTTCTTGCGATTTATTGGTAAAGTTTTGAGGAATCATAAGGTAAATGATATTTATCACTCTAGATAAGAGAGTGATAATAGTATACCAACTTGTTAAAAAGTGTCAAGTTTGATAAAATCAGCTTAATTACAGGGATATTATAACACAGAGCAGATTTGCTTTATATGGTCAAAAAGATATTATTTGGGTTTATTTTTTCAGTCATACTACTTGTGCCAAGTTGGGCTAAAGCGGAAGAAATTAATTCTTTTGATGTAACGGCCAGAATTCAAGAGAATGGAAGTGTACAAGTTTCGGAGAAGATTGAGTATGACTTTGGACAAGAAGAAAGGCATGGGATTTTTCGAAATATTCCGTATAAATATACTAATAGTCTGGGCAATTTTACGATAGGCATCAGCAAGATATCAGTCACAGATGAGTCTGGCCAAAAATTAAATTTCACTACTTCTAAAGGGGGTTCAGATGTAATTATAAAAATAGGAGACAAAAATAAAACCATTACCGGTGCTCATACGTACGTTATACAGTACACTATTAAAAAAACGATAAATTTTTTTGATGACAGCGATGAGTTTTACTGGAATGTGACGGGCAATGGTTGGGAAGTACCAATAGATGCCGCTTCTGCTACGGTCATATTTCCTAAATCCGTACTGGCCGAAGAAATCGGCGCGGCCTGTTATGCTGGCGCGGCTGGAGAAAATACACCTTGCGCAGAACAGCAGATCGATACGGCGGCCCATTTTAGCCAAAGAAATTTAGCTCCCTGGAATGGTTTGACTATCGCGGTTTCTTTTCCAAAGGGGTTGGTAAAAGAACCGTCGCAGTGGCAAAAAAAATTGGCTATTTTTCTTGATAATGCGATTGTTGGTCTGCCACTGATAGTTTTTATTGTCATGATATTCTTATGGAGAAAATACGGTAAAGATCCTTCCGGGCAAGGAGTGGTGGTTGCTCAATTTGACGCGCCGGAAGGTATGACACCGGCCGAAGTGGGTTTGGTAGTTGATGAACGGGCTGATAATAAAGATATTTCTGCCGAGATCATCAATCTGGCAGTGCAAGGATATATACGAATTAACCGTATAGAAAAAGATGGTGTCTTATCCAAAAAAACTGATTATGAATTCGAACAATTAAAACCGTCAAAGAGTCTGCAAGCTGATCATCAAAAAACGGTAATGGTGGCGCTCTTTGGCGCAAACGAAGAAAATATTAAACCCGAGAAAGTATTATTATCTTCATTGCGATATAGTTCTCAGGCCTACGAAGAGATCAAAAAAATTGATTACTTAGTGACGGCGGCGCTAATTAAAAAAGGCTGTTTTAAATTCAGTCCCGGGACAGTGCGCGGGTTGTATTTTTTTGCGGGAATAGTATTAGTTGTGCTTGGGTCTTTTTTAACCGGTGTGTTTGCCAGTCCGGTTTTAACAATTTTTTCCTTCCTTATTTCCGGAATAATCATCATGATTTTCTCCAGATGGATGCCGGCCAGGACTAAAAAAGGTGTGCTGGCCAGAGAACATATTTTAGGGCTGAAGAATTATTTAACCGTAGCCGAAGCTGAACGCATAAAGTTTCATAATGCGCCTGAGAAAAATCCGGCTGTATTTGAAAAATTATTGCCATATGCCATGGTGTTGGGTGTAGAGCAGGCATGGGCAAAACAGTTTGAGTCGATATATGTCACGCCACCTGATTGGTATCATGATAGTATGGGCGGACAATTTTCGGCGCTAGCGCTTACCAGTAATTTTTCCGGTTTTCGTTCAGATTTGTATCATACCTTAACTTCCAATCGTTCCAGTGCGGCTAATTATACCAGAGCTCAATCGTCAGCTTCGTATGGTGGCAGAGGTTCTAGTGGTGGCGGTTTTTCCGGTGGTGGGTTTGGTGGAGGCGGAGGAGGTAGTTGGTGATTAAAATTGTACGTATGAGTTTAGAAAATATTCCACATCATGTCGCACTTATCTTAGACGGTAATCGTCGCTGGGTAAAAGAGCGGGGTAAGCCTAGTTTTTTTGGTCATAAGAAAGGTATGGAAAATGCAAAAAAAATTGTGCTCTATGCTCAAAAAAAAGGAGTAAAAATCATTACCATGTGGGGTTTCTCAACTGAAAATTGGTCTCGTCCGGAAAAAGAGGTTAATTTTTTGATGAATTTGTTTGAGAATTATATTGATAAAAATATAGATGACTACGATAAGCATGGCGTGCGATTTAATCATATTGGGTCGCTAAAAGAATTGCCAAAGTCTCTGCAAAATAAAATTAAAGATGCTATGGAACGCACCAAGCATAATACCGGCATTATCGCGAATTTAGCTTTGAATTATGGAGGTAGAGACGAAGTAAAAAGAGCCGTTCAGAAATTAATTAAAAAAGGTATAAAAGCCGAAGAGGTGACATTTGACTTGATCAATGAAAATTTAGACACTGCAGGTTTGCCGGAGCCTGATTTTATTATTCGCACTTCGGGAGAGCAGCGGACTTCCGGATTTTTGATCTGGCAGGGAGTATATAGTGAATGGTACTTCCCCAAAATCCATTGGCCTGCCTTTGATGAAAGAGAATTTGATAAAGCGCTGGTGGAATATACGAAACGACAGCGAAGATTCGGGAAGTAAATCATATGCAGTTTTTAGGAATAAAAATTAGTGAGGTGACAAAAGACGAAGCGCTGTCAAAGGTGGTTGAATTTTTGAATTCTTCAAAGCAGTATAAAATCTTTACTCCCAATCCTGAGATGGTGGTCAAAGCCCAGCAGGATGAATATTTTAAAACCGTCTTAAATTCCGGAGATTTGAATTTGTGTGACGGTATGGGGCTACAAATTTTTACTGGGATTGCACGAATACCGGGAGTTGATTTTATGTTAGATGTCTGTAGGTTGGCTGCAGAGCAGGGGAGGGGTATTTATTTATTAGGCTCCGGTAATGATGAAGTGGTAGAAAAAACAAAAGAACGTTTACAGATTAAATTTTCGGGTTTAAAAATTGCGGGATGGAATAAGGGTCCAAACATTGATGAATTAAGAATTATGAATCATGAATTAAGCACCCATTCTGCGTCCCATAATTCAAAATTCATACTTCATGATTCGGATTTACCTGAAGTAAAAAGAGAGAATCAGAAGGTGCTTGATAGTATAAATGAATCGAAAGCAGAAATCCTGTTCGTTGCTTTCGGCATGGGCAAGCAAGAAAAATGGATTTATGAAAACTTGTCTAAATTGCCAAATATAACAGTGGTAATGGGAGTAGGAGGTTCATTTGATTTTATTTCCGGCAAGATCAAGCGTGCGCCTTTATTTTTGCGTAAACTTGGGCTAGAATGGGTGTATCGTTTGATTCAACAGCCGAGAAGAATCGGGAGGATTTTGAATGCGACTATTAAATTTACCTATTTAGTTTTAAGATCAAAAATATGAAATCAGCCACCTTGACGGTTTTGGGTGTTATAACCCTGCTTGTTTCCTGGGTTGTATACGCCATTACTATTTTTTTGTATATAATTTTACCTATTGGGCATAACGCGCAGACTGGAGTTGTGCCAACAACTAGACTTTGGTTGCAAGGACTGCGTTCATTTTATGGCCAGCATTTTTACCTGTTTGTTTTTTTATTTTTGCTTATCAGTTTTATTGTGTTTATAAGTATGTTGCGTAGAGGGAAAGATATTGCTATTTACAAAATACTATTTTATAGTGCCGTGTTAAATTTTTTATACGGCGCAGCCGGTCTATTTTTTAAATTTGTGGGTCATGGCCAGGAGATTGATGGTTTTGAGTGGATTACCGTATTTGGCAATTTCGGATCACTTCTAGTTGTTTGGTTTTTGCAGGTTAAACTGCCGTTTCTGAAACCAAAAGTTGTTCAAAATAGCATCTAAATTATGAAAAAGTTATTGTTGACCATACTTAGCGCAATCCTTTGTATTGCGGCCATGATATTTTTTGCCTACCATGCATATCTGTTCTTTTTAGGATTATCATCCGGTTTGACCGATCACTTTGATAATTATTTTGGACGTATGGGAGGTTATGGACAACTATTTTTTGACATACTTATTTGTGTAATTAATTTAGTCGTGTTTATAATTTCTTTGCTTCGCGGTTTGGTCAAAAGATTCCCGCTATATAAAATTCTAACCCATTTTGGTGTATTAAATATATCTTTTATAGTCTTTAACTATCTTATTAACATTGTTAGTAAATTGGCGCTTCATAAAACGGGAAGTATTATCACTTTCTATGGATCCTTGGCTTTTATCGCCGTAATGTGGTATTGTCAGATGTCGTTGCAATTTATAAAAGAAAAAAATAATACACAAACATTATGATCAAAACTCGCTTCGCACCTAGTCCGACTGGATATCTCCATGTTGGTGGATTACGTACTGCCTTATATTCTTATCTTTTTGCTAAAAAATACGGCGGAAAGTTTTTATTGCGTATTGAAGATACAGATAGAGAGCGATATGTCGAAGACGGTGTGGCTAATATCCTGAAATCTTTATTTTGGGCAGGGCTAGCTCCGGACGAAGGCGTTGTGCAGGATGCAGACGGTGTCATAGGTGAGGCAGGGGAAAGTGGTCCGTATACTCAATCCGAACGCTTACATATATATAAAGAATATTCCGAGCAGTTATTGAACGCAGGCCATGCCTACTATTGTTTTTGCACTTCCGAACGACTTGATCAGTTGCGCGCAAATCAGCAAGCTAAGAAAATGCCGACTGGTTACGATGGGCTGTGTGCCAAGATTGATCCGGTAGAAGCAAAACAGCGAGCAGAGAATGGAGAAAAACATGTCATGCGGCTCAAGATGGACAGACACGGCGAGACAGTATTTACTGATTTAATTCGCGGAGAAGTGCGATTTAAAAATGAACTCGTGGACGATCAGGTGCTTATTAAATCTGACGGCTTCCCGACGTATCATTTTGCTGTGGTGGTAGACGATCATTTGATGGGAATTACCCATATTATTCGGGGAGAGGAATGGATTAGTAGTGTGCCTAAGCATGTTCAATTATATAAATATTTTGGTTGGGAAATTCCGCAGATGGCACATTTGCCACTATTGTTAAATCCCGATAAATCAAAGTTAAGTAAACGACAAGGTGATGTAGCGGTAGAGGATTATCGGCAGAAAGGATATTTACCAGAGGCTTTGGTAAATTTTGTGGCCTTTTTGGGTTGGAATCCGGGCACAGAAAAAGAAATGTATACACTAGAAGAGTTGATTGCTGATTTTGATTTGGCAAAAGTTGGCAAGACTGGTGGTGTATTTAATATTGAAAAGTTAGATTGGTTTAATAAGCAGTATATAAAACAGCTGAGTAACCAAGAGTTGGTAAAAAAAGCTAAGCCGTGGCTGGAGGGGGCAGGGATTTCGGATTCAGCGCTCCTTGAAAAAGCAGTTGGTTTGGAAAGAGAACGAATTACTACCTTATCTGAGTTGCCGGAAGCCATTAAATTTGTTTTTGCACTATCGGAGTATAATCCAGATCTATTGGTATGGAAAAAAAGTTCAAAAGAAGAAGTAAAGAATATGCTGCCAAAGTTAATAGAGTTTTTTGATGGAATTAATAAAGAAGATTGGAATAAACAGGTGCTTGAAGAAAAGACTAAGGCCTGGATAGCTGAACAAGGATTTTCTACCGGTTCAGTTTTGTGGCCCCTGCGTGTAGCTCTGTCTGGTCAGGAAAATTCTCCCGGCCCGTTTGAGATTGCCGAGGTGTTGGGTAAAGATGTGGTTGTTAAAAGATTAAACTCAGCTTTAACCTCTTTAAGTTAGATAGTATGTCTGTATATAGAGAACCTGGGTTGCCAGTAGATATGGGTGAGGTACAACGATGCAGAGAGGGATATGTGAAAAATTTGGAGTTTAGTGATTCTCCAGAAAAATTTTTAAACGCTGAGGATTTATTACAATATGAGCGTTGGAAAAATGATGCTTTGGCTATGCGTGAACCTGGTCGTGAGTATGGTCCAATCGCCGCAGTAATAACTGCAATTTTAAACGGCAAAAAAGTCGTAGTGCTAAGCAATGGGAGTTTTAGTTATCTTGATTATGAAAAATTAGATGAAGAAAGGGCGCGTCAAATGTATAATGATTTTTTAGTCCTAATAAAACGGCAAAATGCCCAAAAAGAATCTTTGGATGAAGCAAAGTTAAGAAATAAAGAAAGGAGTCTTATAGGCAAGATCTTTGGAAAAAAAATTACTCCAAAAGATGTGGTAGTGGATTGGGAGGATGAGGCGCGGCTGCACGCGTCGGTAAGAAATTTAAATTTTTACAAAAAATATGGTGGGGCTCGTCGGGTCATCGAGGGAAATTTATATAATGAAGCTTTGCATTTACGAGAGGATGGGAAAAATAGCTATTGGGGTGATGTTCAGTTTAGTGAAGAAGAAGCGATTGATTTGTTTAAGCGTTTCTCTAAATTAAAGGAGAAAGATGGTAAAAATGTAGATAAAGCAATAGAAAGGGCAAAAAAAAGACAAAAATAGGAGATTGGTTTTTTCATTGATAGGTCGCCCTAATTAAGTTATGGTATAATACCCTCATGAAGAAGTTGGTCCTCATTTTTTTGTTAATAATGGGTTTAATTGTAAACCCAGCTTTTGTATTAGCCCAAACAGCCGCTTCTGATGAAATCACGCAGCTTAATAAACAAATTGCAGAAAAAAAAGAAGTAATTAAGCAACTGGAAGACACAATTGCCAAATATAATAAGAATATCCAGCAAACACAAACCGAGGCTAAGTCGCTAAAAAATCAGTTAAGCATCCTGGATAACCATATTGCCAAGGCCGAGGCCGATATAGATCTGACGCAGCAAAAAATAGATGCCGCCGAGTTGCAGATCCAGTCTTTGCAGCTCAGTATTGCCGGTAAAGAAGCGGTCTTAGAAAAGCAAAAAAAAATCATTACCAAAATGGTGCAGGGGATTAATGCTGACAAACAGAAAAATTATTTGGAAGTGTTGCTTACCAATGACAGTTTTGCTTCTTTTTATGATCAATTGCAATACACGGTAAAGGTGTATCAGGATGTAGGTCAGTCTGTGCGCGTGCTGCGCCTTGTCAAAGAAGATCTGCAAAAAAAACGTGACGAAGTTGGGAGCACCAAAAAAACCTACGAAGATTTGAAGTTAAGTCTCGAACAAAAGAAGGACGCTTTGAAGGGTCAATCTACGGTCAAATCGCAGTTGTTAGTGGCGACCAAATCATCTGAAGCAAAGTACAAGACGTTATTAAGCAGCTTAAAACAACAATATCAAGCGGAAGTTGACGAGCAGTTGGCGATAGAACGTAAAGTAAAAAGCAAGCTTGAGCAGGAAAATAAAATTAGCGATGGATCGGTTGATGATTTTTTATGGCCGGTACCGAGCCATACGGTCAATGCATATTTTCATGACAGCGATTATCCGTTTATCAATGTCTTCCAGCATAGCGGCATCGATATCAGAGCGGCCGAAGGGACACCCGTACGCGCAGCTGCTTCGGGCTATATTGCACAAGCCAAACGATGTTCGACGGCATCTTGCTATGCCTATATCTTGATTGTCCATACTGGCAGCATCTCGACCCTCTATGGTCACTTAAGTCGGCTTGATGTAACGGCCGATCAATTTGTAAACAAAGGAGATATTATCGGTTTGTCTGGCGGTCGACCGGGTGCAGTCGGCTCGGGACCGTTTGTCACGGGTCCGCATTTGCATTTTGAGGTTCGTCTTAACGGTATTCCGACTAATCCTTTAAATTACGTGAAGCAATAGTTATCATATGAAAGTAAAAGTAGGCGTGTTGATGGGTGGGCCGTCATCGGAAAGAGCTGTGTCGCTCGTCACTGGTAAGGCAATTTTTGAAAATTTAGATAGAAAAAAATACAATCCGTCACTAATAGAAATGTCTGCTGACAGGTTTTTTTGGTTGTTGGACAGTAAACAAAAAAGAAAGAGAAAACTAGACTTTGTGGGTAAGGATAGAAAATTATTTGATCTTATTTTTATTGCCTTACATGGTTCTCCGGGTGAGGACGGTTCGCTACAGGGCATGTTTGAAACCTTGGAAATACAATATACTGGTTCGGATGTTCTCTCGAGTGCTTTGGCCATGAATAAAGTTTTTTCGGCGCAAATCTATCATGCCAACGGCTTGCCATATCCGGAATTTATTCATTTTAAAAAAGATGGTTGGAAAAGAAATGTAGATGGCATTTTACGGCAGATTACTGATAAGATCGGTTTTCCGTGCGTGGTCAAGCCAGTTAATGAAGGTTCGGCCGTAGGGGTCATAATCGTAAAATCTGCCAATGAGATACAAAAACTTGTTGAAAAAAGTCTGAAAAAATTTCCTTGGCTCATGGTGCAGAAATTTATTTCTGGCCAAGAAGCGACGTGTGGAATTTTGGAAAAAGATGGACAGATTGTGCCGCTTCCACCCACAAGGATTTTACCGCAGGCAGGAGAGTTTTATGATTATAAATCAAAATACAAAAAAGGTGGTTCTACCCATATTTGCCCAGCAGACTTTTCGCCTGAAATTAATAAGTATATACAAACATTAGCCATTCAAGCGCACCGAGCCCTGGGCTGTCGAGGTATGTCTCGGACTGATGTATTTGTGGCTGAAAATCAGAAGTTGTATATTTTAGAAACCAACACGATTCCCGGCATGACTCCTACGAGTTTGCTTCCCGAGGCCGCGCAAAAAGCCGGTATTAATTTCCCGGAGATGTTGGATTTGATTATTGAAGCTAGCCTCTAGACCTATCTCTTTCCACTGTGAAATTTTTTGTGGATTTCTTTGAGTTGCGGATTGGTGACGTGCGTGTAGATTTGGGTGGTGACAATATTTTTGTGTCCTAATAATTCTTGCACCGAACGCATGTCTGCTCCTTGATTTAAGAGGTCAGTAGCAAAGCTGTGACGCAGGGTGTGTGGCGTGGCTTGTACCGGAAGTCCAGCCATGGTGGTATATTTTCGCACGAGTCGCTCTACCGAGCGGGGAGTGAGGCGGTGTTCGTTTTCATCATCGCCTTTTTTGTAATTTATAAAAAGCGGCGGCCACATGTCTTTTCTGACTTTAAAATACTCAGCCAGCCATTTGAGGGCTCGGTCAGAAAAATAAATAGTACGGATAGAGCCGCCTTTTCCCGAGATGGTCAATTCTTGATCAGTATATTTTCTCTTGATCAAATTTTGGACATTAAACTGTCTGAGATTGAGCGCAGTTAACTCTGAGACACGCATGCCCGTAGAGAAAAGAATTTCTAAAATGGCTCGATCGCGGAGGCCTTCGGGAGTAGAGAGGTCGGGAATACTAAGCAATTTTTCTATCTGTTCAAATTTTAAAAATTTTATGGTTTTATCTTCGTCTTTGAGTTTTGGCAGTTTGATTTTTTCGGCAGGTAAGGCGATAATGTCTCGCTCGGCAAAGTAGTTGAGCAAGTTACGTATGGCAATGAGGTATGAATTCTGGGTTTTCTTTTTGATATATTTTCCACGCCTGTCTTGTTTACGTGATAGATAGACTCGGTAATCCCAGACATGTTCAGGGGTTAATTGGTCTGGTTTCAATGCCGAAAGTTTTTGTTCAACCAGCCAGCGGGTGAACATTTTTAAGAAATTATCATAGTTTCTTGTGGAGACGGGGCTGAGACCCTTTTCAATTTCACAGTACTCAAGAAAGGTGGGAATATGAGAGATGATGGGGTTGCTTGATTTACGCATAGTATCCGATTTGTGGCCGTCGCTTAATTTAAGAATAGCTATATTTTACCATAGAGAGTGGGGAAGTGGCTATTATAAAATAGTGCAGGATACCATTGACAAAATGGCATTTTTGTGCTATACTTCTCGGTTACTTTTTAAGTAACATTTCCTTTACAATTCAAAGAGTTTGCAAGGGATTTTCCCTGTTTTGGGTGCCTGTTTTGGGCTTCCAAAACAGGGAATAATCCCAAATTCCTACTGGTGGCCCTGAGAGGGCTATCAACAACGATTCGCCGGAGGTCACAGATGAACGACGCTAAGTCGCAGCCCAAGAAGAACAAGACCCTGCCGTCGCGCGAGCTCGGCAGCTCCTACACCTCGCTCAGGACCGGGTTGACCTACGTCACCTTCGGTCAGGGTGAGCTGTACGAGATCAACCCGAACTCCCGTAAGATCCGGGACATCTCGGGTCACGTCGCCGCCAAGAACATCCTGAACAAGATGCCGGAGTTCCGCTGCGTGCCGTCGCGGTGGGTCTACAACTTGATGTGGCGCTCGTCGATCAAGTTCAAGTTCCAGTACGCGATCGAGAAGAAGCAGCTCGTGCAGCTCGACCCCGACCAGATCGTCGTCTGGTGGACGAACGTGGCGGGCAACATCACCGCCCTCGTGTTCGTGAAGGGCGATGACAAGCCCTCGAGCAGCCTGGCGTTCGGCCTGACCAAGGAGGGCAAGGCGATCCACCGGCAGGGCTCCTCGGGACAGCGCTGCAGCCTCGAGCAGCTCGAGCAGAAGCGGTGGAAGAAGGGCAGGCTCAGCGACGAGCGGTTCGCCCCGATCCGCCAGCTGCTGGAGCCCGATCAGGCCACGGACGCGAAGGCCGCCTAGCACAAGCTGGCGGCACGGTAGTAGGCGCGGCTCTTTGAATAACGTTCTCCAGAGTTTGCGCTTCTGATGCTAAGCAATTGGCGCAAGAAGCGCTCTGGAGAATTTACATCATAAAAATACCCTCCGACGTTATGTCGGAGGGTATTTTTTAATTCACTAAATTTTTCAATTCCGCTATCGCAAACGGCACAATCATTTCTTCTTCTGATAATCCGCCGTGGATACCTAGTTGATGATACGTCTCCGGAGGGAAATATTCGTACCAAATATGCACACTGGGGTAGGGCAGGATCAGAATATTGCCGATGCGGTTGATAAATTTTTGAGAAGCTTTGCCAATGCCGAATAAACCGCGTGATAGTGCTGCCCTCGTTGTGAGCACTTCGGCTTTACCTTGTAGGTCTTTTTGTAATAGTTGTATAGTTTCTTGTACCTTGGCCGGATCAATAAATAAGAAGACATCATGCGGTGATCCGGTTGGGAGAATCCTTTCACCGCTTTTATTTTTTGAATAGGTATCGTTTAAATATACATATTTTCCCAAATATAAGATGTCTTCTCCTCGAATATCTGTTTGCCCATGATCTGAACTCAGCAGCAGTAGCGTATCTTCGGCAGCGGCTGGTGATAATTTTTTGAGAAATTCATTTTCTACTAGATCAGAAAATTCTCCCAGGGCTCGAGTGTGCGGTACGCTCTGCGGTCCGTAGGCATGTTGCGCGCTGTCAATATTGCTCCAATACACAAAAAAATAAGTCGCTTCAGAAGCAGTCTCAACAGCCGCGGTTAATTTTTGCATCAGGTCTCGACCGTCGCAAAATGGTTGTACGTGGCTACCAGCCGAGGTGATGCTAGAATATGAACTGGGGAAATAATCTTGGTAAATAAAATAATAGGACTTGATGTCGTGCTCAGCCAGTTGATTGAAAATACTCTTACCCTCAAATAGCACTTCGGGTTTACCGCCAATTTTTACCAAGCTTTCTCGGTCTCCGCTTTTATGCTTGCGAAATAATAATGGTTCGACGATCGAATCAAATTCTTCAAAATATACGGTCCACTCCGGCAGACCGTGCTCTTGGGGAGTGAGGCCGGTGTAAATACTCGTGAGCGCGGCAGGTGTGGTCGAAGGAAAGACAGAGGTAATGGGGAAAACCTCGCCTCTATCTTGGAGTCGATCAAAAAAAGATAGATTTTTATAATTTTTAGTAAAATGCGAGTAGCCGAAACCGTCTATGGCAAACAAGATTATTTTTTTATATGTGCCAGGTAGTTTACTAAAAAAATTTTGTGGAAAGGTTGGGCGAGGGGCAGGGAAACCAAATAAGCTTTGAACGCTTGGCGCTAATTCAGCGATAGAGTATTTACCATACCAAGGATAGATAAAACCATCTCGAGCCCTCTCTTCTTTTATTTGTTCCAGAATTTCGGGGTGAAACATACATACCAGTTTATTTGATTATTTTCTTAAATTCCAAATAGACGTAGTTCATGTGATTGATACGGGCATGGGAAATAAATTGGTCGATTGAACCAAGTCTATATTTCATTTTTTTAAAGAATGAATCCTTGATGGTTTTTGCCAGATCGTCATATACATCATGCGCGTGAATAACTTTAAATGGCCGACCGTTAAAATCTGAAGTTTGGACAGCAACTGGCGCCATAAGTTTTAAATCGTTATGCATTCGGGCAATAATTTCATACACTTGACCCAAGCATTCTTCCCGTTCGTTCCATGTTTCTCCTTGGGTTACCTTCATGAGCAGATGGGTGAGTTCGGAAGCGCATTTGAGACGAGAAAAACCGCTGCCAAACCATTTTCGATACGGAGCGTAGGTTTTTTCCATAAGAAAACAGAGGTGCATAATATGAGTGACAATATCTGTGGCAATGATATTTGAGCCTAACTCATCTCCCACTTCACCGCTTCTGCCCATAAACGCTTCTTCATTGGCAATTTTATCCCATTGAATTAAATAAATGTATTTCCAAATTTCTTCCGGATAATAACTGAATTTTTCTCTGATTTTATTTAATTGTTCCAGGCCGTCGTAATAGACTTCTCCGCTGCTCACTTCAATCAGCGCTTGTTGAGGAAATACCAGCCAGTCTTTATAAGTAAGTTTTTTATATGGATCAATGCCCAGGTAATGTTTGAAAAACGATTTAATCGTATAAAATTGCACCATGTGATTAACCGG
>CAYNEQ010000010.1:0-14532 GCA_964396295.1 uncultured Gammaproteobacteria bacterium | reverse complement strand
ATATCAAAAAGAAAAAACCAGACGCAGTGCTACTAGCCGTGTTGTTGCCAAAAATGGATGGTTTTGCCGTATTAGAAAAATTAAAATCAGATTCAGTTACTAAGCATATCCCGGTAATTTTGCTGACTCGTTTGGGGCAAAAAGAGGATATCCGTCGTGGTTTACAGTTAGGCGCAGTTGACTATTTAATTAAGACCCATTTTCAACCATCGGAAATTGTGGATAAAGTAAAAGAGGTTTTAAATACGTAACTGTGGTATAATAATGGGCATAGTTTTTGTACGAGAAAATATGATAAGACAAGGAAAGGGGGTGAAGATATGTTGAAAAATAATAAGAAAGGTTTTACCTTGATCGAATTGTTGGTAGTTATTGCTATTATTGGTTTATTATCAACTTTAGCCGTAGTTGCTTTAGGTAATGCCAGACAAAAAGCTCGTGACGCTAAACGCCTCTCAGACTTGAAACAATTACAAACCGCTTTAGAGCTGTACTATACAGATCAAAGCGCATATCCGTCGGGGAGTGGAGTAACCTTGGGAGATGCAGATCACGCTTGTTTAAACGCAAGTGGTTTTGCAGCAGCAGGATGTGCAAGTCCATATATGGGACAAGTGCCGGCTGATCCATTGGCAGCTCAAAATTATACCTATACCAGCGCTTCTGGTACGTATTCAGTCAGTGCGACGCTAGAAACAACAATGAACGGTTTGAGTGGTGGAATCACCCTCAGTCCTTCAGGAATCGCAGACTAATTATAAGTCAAAAAACAGAGACCTTCTCGTTATGCGGGGAGGTTTTTGTTTTTTACAGAATATGCTATGATATTTGGGAACAAAAAGCTTATGTCTTCTTACTTATCTTATTATTTGCTGCTTGGTAATTTCTTATATCTTATTATTTTTATATTGGGATTGGTGGTGGGGAGTTTCATTAATGCCTGGGTTTGGCGAACGCGGGAAAATTTTCGCATCATTAGCGGCCGAAGTATGTGTCCTACCTGTCACCGGAAGCTGCGGTGGTTTGAAAATATACCGGTAGTCAGTTTTATATTTTTAAAAGGCAGATGCCGGGGTTGCAGAAGGCCGATTCCCAAACACTATGCCTTTGTGGAGTTGGCTACCGGCTTCGTTTTTCTTTTAGTCACATGGTATAGCATGCAGAACCATGCCGGGGGTTATTTGTTTTTTTTACGTAATTTAATATTTTCGGTATTTCTTATCATTGTGTTTGTCTATGACTGGCTCTATCAGGAAATTGTTTCTGATATTGTCTGGTTTGGATCGCTCGTGGGTGTATCTTTCAATTACTATCTAAAAGATGATTTTAGTTTGTATTTGGTAGCGGTGGCAGTAGCGGGCGGATTTTTTCTTTTACAATTTGTTATTTCCAAAGGCCGGTGGATTGGTGGGGGAGATGTTCGGTTGGGGGTTATGATGGGGTTGTGGCTCGGCTGGCCGTATATTTTAGCCGCTCTTTTTATTGCCTATATCACCGGCGCCATCTGGAGTCTATTTTTATTGCTTATTAGAAAAAAAACTTTACAGAGTGCCACGCCATTTGGTACTCACTTAGCGCTTGCCACCTTTATCTGTTTGTTGTGGGGTCCGAATTTAGTCAATTGGTATATGCAGTTTTTGCAATAAGTAGAATTATATTTAATATGTCTGAGTTGGAAAACCCTGTTGGTGAGCAGCAAGAATTTTTAGAAAGACAGAGAGAGATTTATCAGGATATTTTAAATTTTTTTCACCGTTATGGCTTTGAATTAACCCCTGCTGAAGCAGTTTATTTACGTAAAGTAATTATAGAGGTATTACAGGAGAATAAAAAAACTGAAAGTGATATGGAAAAAGTAGCGCCTGTTATAGAAGCCAGGGCAAGGTTTTTTTGGGGTTACTATGGTATTAACTTCGGAGATTATTTGCAAAAAACACAAGTACGAGACGGTGAGTATAGAGCAGACAGAAAGGCAATTGAAGATTTGTTTAAACTAATTAAAATTAAGTATAGACCTGAAAAAGAACTAATGTAATGAGATGTGTGTTATGGAATTATTAGAAAAAATAAAAAGATTACGTAATCAAATAAATGACCTTCGCTATCGCTATCATGTCCTTAATGATCCGGAAGTAACAGACACAATGTATGAGGGGTTGATGGACGAGCTGCGTAAAATAGAAGCTGAACACCCTGACCTTGTCACATCTGATTCTCCGACCCAACGCGTCGCGGGTCAACCGTCAGAAAAATTTGAAAAAATCAAGCATGCAGTCACGCAATGGTCTTTTAATGATGCTTTTGACAAGGGAGATATGGAAGATTGGGAAGAGCGAATTTTAAAGATTCTAGAAAAAGAACTAGGGAGTCGGCCCGCTGATTTGGAATATGTTTGCGAACTGAAGATAGACGGTCTGCACATGGTGCTCACATACGAACAGGGAGTGCTTAAGACTGCGGCTACGAGAGGTGATGGGTTAGTGGGAGAAAATGTCACGGCTAATATCAAAACCATTTGGTCAGTGCCGATTACATTAGAGCAAGATCTCAGTTTGGTTGCTGAAGGGGAGGTGTGGATGAATAAAAAAATGCTTGAGGCCATTAATGAAGAAAGAAAAAAACAAGGTGAACCGTTGTTTGCCAATCCGCGCAATGCGGCCGCAGGCACGATTCGCCAACTTGATCCGTCAATTGTGGCGGCGAGAAAATTATCCCTTACCGCTTATGATATATCTTCTGATAATGCGCCTGCTTCACAGGCCGAAGAGTTGCAACTCTTAAAGACGCTTGGTTTTAAAACCGATTCTCATTGGAAGGTCTGTAAAAATTTATCTGAAGTTTTTGAATTTTATAGGTACTGGCAGGAACAAAAAACCAGCCAGGATTTTTGGATTGATGGTGTGGTTATAAAAGTGAACCAAAAAAAATATCAAAATATTTTGGGTTTTACCGGCAAAGCTCCGCGCTGGGCTATAGCTTTGAAGTTTCCTGCTGAGCAAGGAACAACCAAGATCAAAGAAATCATCTGGGGCGTGGGCCGCACGGGCGCGATTACGCCGGTAGCGGTCATGGAACCGGTAAAGCTTGCCGGTACCACAGTCACACATGCGACACTGCATAACTGGGATGAAATTGAGCGTTTGGGAGTGAGGATAGGTGATAGTGTGGTAGTAGAAAAAGCAGGGGATATTATCCCAAAAATTATTCGAGTATTGGACAAGCTCCGTACTGGCGAAGAAAAGAAAATAAGGGAGCCTAAAATCTGTCCGATTTGTAAAAGTGATGTCCAGCGTAGAGATGTTATAGATAGTACGCAAGAAAAAACCGTGGCTCTATTTTGCGCCAATAAAAATTGTTATGCGCAGCAGCTCAGACGGCTGATTCATTGTGCGGGTAAAGGCGGCTTTGATATCGATGGATTAGGTAAAAAGATAGTAGAGCAACTGGTCAAAGAGGGACTAATAGAAACCGCAGCTGATATTTTTACCCTTACCAAAGGCGACCTGGAGCCACTTGAACGTTTTGCTGAAAAATCGGCGGAAAATTTGATTGCGGCTATTAACCAGGCAAAACAGATTCCCTTGGCTCGATTTATCAATGCCCTTGGCATCTCGCATGTGGGGGAAGAAACGGCCATTAAATTAGCGCAAGAATTTTCTACCTTAGACAAAATAAGTGAAGCAACGCTGGAAGAGTTGGAACAGATTAGTGATGTCGGGCCGCAAGTGGCCACGTCCATCTACAAATATTTTAAAGAAGAAAAAAATAAAAAATTGCTGCATGATTTGATTAAAAACGGGGTAGAAATTGCCCGTCCTCAAGCTGCCGTTCAAGGCGGTAAGTTAAGCGGAAAAACATTTGTGCTCACCGGCACACTGTCTGCTATGGGACGTGATGAGGCGAAAGAGAAAGTCAGAGCCCTAGGCGGAACAGTATCGGAAAGCGTCAGTAAAAAAACTGATTATGTGGTGGTTGGCGCCGAGCCGGGGAGTAAGGCAAAAAAGGCGAGCGATTTAGGAGTAAAGATTTTGAATGAGGATGAGTTTGTGCAGCTATTAAAATAATTTATTCATTAATTACACATATATGTGTGAAGATAAAATGAACGAGGCTCACAGCAGCAGTTGCTGTGGTGGCCATATGGGTTGGGGTCGTAAATCATGGGTACATTGGGTGCTCGGATTGGTGGTTTTAATTATCGTGTTTTGCATGGGGTATAAGTTGGGAGTTTTGAGAGGGTATTTTGGTGGTTGGGGATATATGGGAGGCTATGGCCGACCGATGATGTATCGCACCGGCTCGTTTAATGGTTTTGGGCCTGGCATGATGGGTAATTGGAGATATGTAGCTGAACCTCTGGAAGATCAAGGCACTAGCACTCCGAGACAGTAATCTGGTTCAAAATAAAAATACCCTGATTTAGGTCAGGGTATTTTTATTAGCTTATTTAATATTTAATGCCTTTTTTGCGTATAGGATTCTGCTTTTTACAGTTCCTTTAGGAATATCTAGAATTGTTGCGATTTCTTGATATGAATAGCCTTGCAATAAAAGTTCTATAACTGATCTTTTTTCCGGGCTTAAGGCGTCCAAAGCTTGTTTTTTTGTCATTTCACGTATTAATTTTGTCTCTGCATCAAGTTCTTGGTCTATTGCTTCAGCAGCTTGTGGTATCTCATCTACAAGGCCTTTGCTTGATTTATGCTTTGCTCTTCTAAGTTTATCTATTAAAAGATTTCTAGCTATTTGGTATAACCAAGTTTTGAGCTGTGAATCACCATTAAATTTTGATTCTTTAATTGCTGAGCTTGCCCTAAGCAGAACTTCCTGCGCCATATCCTCAGCCTCAGGTATTTGTCTACTGCGAAAAAAATTTAGAATTTCATTTCTTAATTCTTGTGAATTTAATTCTTTTAAGAATTTTTCTATATCGAAGCGTCTGGTTTCTTGTGGTCTGAAAATTTCAGGCATATTCTTAATTTATTTTTTAAGGAAAAAACCTCGTTCGCGATAATCCTCCCTGCTTTAATTCTAACATTTATTTTCTTTAGAAACAAAGCAGGTGATGCGAACGAGGTTGCTGTCCCTCGTGAGGCTTGACCGAACCTCGTTCAGAGCGCCATCAAATCAATCGGCAAGCTCCTGGTAGAGGTTGGTAGGCGGGTAGATGCGGACACCGATGATGTCCCGTGCGAGCAGGTTCTTGACCCACCAGTTGCGAAGTCGGCAGTTGTTCGGTCGGTTGTTCAGCAGGTCAATGATCCTGACGCTGCAGCTACCGTCAGTTGAGAAGATCGCCTTCACAACCGTGCCTCGAAGCGGTGCTCGGAACTTCTTGGGAATCCGAACGCCTCGAATTGCGGGCGGGAACAGGTGAGCTGGCAGGGTTCGGATGATCTTGATTTTCTTTTCGTGGCTCCCGGACATCAGACCTCACTTTCTTACCGTAGATTATAATTTAAGCCATACTCAAGTGTCAATCTTGATCATTTGTAACGTTCTTTCAACAGTCAGTGTATAGCTACTATGAGGGATCATCGATCATGTAATGTGTAATTCTCTCATAACACATTCATTTGCTCTGTTCTCTATCTATATTAATTATGAACTCATCCACTTCATCAATCATATACCCAGATCTACAGTAACGACTGATAGAGAACAGTCAGGTCGAAGCAAAGAAAGCCGGTCATGATCCTCGGGCTAATTCTTAACTTTTACCTATATGTTAAAACAAGCTC
Organism: uncultured Gammaproteobacteria bacterium; assembly: GCA_964396295.1. Lineage (GTDB taxonomy): Bacteria > Patescibacteriota > Patescibacteriia > Magasanikbacterales > GWA2-37-8 > XYD2-FULL-39-9. Next base: position 8,791 of record CAYNEQ010000010.1, on the reverse strand, counting down.
TTAAAAAAGTAGGTTTCGGCCTCACAATACTTGCTCTTTCTCTTACATTATTCGGCCCAATTCGAGCCGCAAATACAAGTAGTCAGCTTGAGTCAGATTCGAGTCAAAATATTCGAGTACTTTCTCAATTCAGTTTAGTAACCGGCGAACTGACTGCCGTGGGTAGTAGCACTACTACACCTGTTAACTTTACTCTCACCTTAGATCCGCAACATCAATCACGCAGCATAACGGTGGTGGCGGATGACGGAACAATCTTTGTTCGACACTTTTTCGGCAGATCTTCTCTGTCTGAATTAGCGGTCGGCGATCATCTGCAAATCTTCGGACGATATGATGAAATGGGGGTATTACATGCGCTAGCGGTGAAGGATCAATCTATTCAGCTTGCTTCAAATCTCACCGGTAATATCACAGCCTTAGATCCAGCCGCAAAAACATTTACGCTGTCCCATACCAACGGATTCTCGGCAAAATGGCTTCCGCTTACCGTGCGCATAAATGACAACACAAAAATTGTTAGTACCGATGGTAAGTTGTTAAGCCTCGCTGATTTACAGATGCAACAGCAAGTGAGGGTTAGTGGTGTTCTAAACACCCAAGGAAAGTTCCTTACCGCTTCCCAAATCAAAGTCAATTATGTGGCTCCGCAGCCCCTGCCATTTAGTTTGCAAGGTAATCTGATTGCAGTAAGAGGTACAGGTATACCGACCACATTTACTGTGGAAGTAAAAGATGTTTTGCCTCCGCTCAATGATAATAGGCGCGCTTTGAACGATGAACCAATCAACCGTGTAACCTTTACGGTTGATGCTAATACTAAATTGACTAATCATGGGGGCGCAATTATCAGTCTTGCGGACTTTAACGTAGGGGATAGTGTAGTGGTCCAGGGCAGTAGAGATAACGCAGGTAATATTATTGCCACTACCGTACGTAATGACTCTCAAGAAGTAGCTACCACTACAACTACAGCTATGAGAATTGAAGGCAGTATTAAATCTGTCGATGCTAATGCTAAAACTCTTATTGTAACCAAAGCAGATGGCAGTACGATAAACATATCAGTGCTTGATAAAACGGTCTTAAGTATCCCGAACGTGAATAATGCCGCCTTCGCTGACTTGCATGTTGGCTATACAGTTTCGGCAGAAGGAACGCTCAATGCTCAGACTAACGTGCTTGCTGCCGTGCGCATTACTGTAAGTAATGTTCCTGAGGCGCTTCCGTTCAGTCTCAAAGGTGAAATACTCGCCATCAGTGGTACCAATTTGCCCGCTCGATTGACCATGCGGGTAGATGATATCAACCCTCCGCTTGAAATGAGAAATAGAGCCATGATGCGTGCTGAACCGATAAATGAAGTTACGGTTTTGTTAACTGCAAATAGTAAATTAGTTTCTGAAACCGGCGCTCTGCTGGCGTTAGACGATCTCGAAGCAGGTGATAGTATCGTTGTACAAGGCAATAGGAATGCTAATGGAGAAATTACTGCTGCTATCGTACACGATAATGATTATCGTGACGACTCGGTAAATACAAGCGAGGTCTCCTTATCTGGCACTATTCGTTCAGTTGATGAAGATAATTCCACAGTGGTATTTGTGGCCAGAAACGGTAAAACATATACTGCCCGAGTGCTTGACAGTACTGATGTAGTAGTATCAGGCGCAGCGGATGCCGGACTTGATGATTTAGATGTCGGGGATCAAGTGCGTGTGAGTGGTCTTCTCAATGCCGACGCAAATGTGATGCAGACAAGCAAGATTATGGTTACTGACCACAGCACGGATCGTAACGGTAGAAAGCAGCATGACAGAGATTAACTAATATATTATGCTCCTTAACAATTTATGAATAGGTATTAATAAAAACAGACCGGCGATGTGCCAGTCTGTTTTATTTTAATTGAAGATTATATAGAGCGGGTCGGACGGGACTCGAACCCGCAACTTCTGCCGTGACAGGGCAGTGCTCTAACCAGTTGAACTACCGACCCAAATTATATTACTAAACTGAAAGAGATTATATACAAAAATAAAACTATTGTCAATAAAAGGTAATAATAAGATATGTATAAATTTGTGTCCATCCTGTGACCAAAACCACCTAAATTCTCATATATTTCCCACCTTCGGACGGTCACCGTAAAAAAATTAATAAAATAATCCTATTGACTTTTAATCTCTAACTTTTAGACTATACATACACCAACAACAGGAGTCAGCAATGTCCGTTTCCAGGGAACTGTACCTGGGGAGCGGCATCGAGCTACTCCCCCTACCAAAAACCTACAAGCGCGATCCCAAGCAGTGGAGCCAAGGATCGATCTATCGCTTGTGCGGCAACATCGGGTTCAAAGTTGAGAATGGGTTTGTGGCTGATGCCATTGAGATGCTAGAGTTGACGCGGATGGATGACATTCGCCAACTCCAGTTTCTCACCGGGGTGATCGTGGGCAGCGATGCTTCCGACATCTCTGGTTCCCATTGCTTTTCACATACCCGGATGGCGCACGTTTTGCGTGCGGCCGTGCTCCATCTCCAGATCATGGAGGGCGCTGGGATCGAAGACAGAGAGACCGTGATCCTTGGAGTCTGGGCTGAGCTGATGCACGATATGTTTCTCTGCGCAGGCGGAGATTCGTGGAAGGCATTTGCTCAGATTCACCTCTTCGACGAGGATGATGGTTTTGCCCAGAAGCTCTGGCAGCACCATCGGGACGGATGGATCAAGCTGTGCAAGCAGCATGGACTCGACCCGGTCTCTTCGGCCAGCCGGGTTGAGGACATCGTTCATGGGAAGGGGTTGAGCGGGAGCCTCCATGAGATCGTGGACACTGGCAGCTACCTGCTAGGTGATACTGAAGCTATTCGTAAGTTCGCACAGCGGACTGGTCTAAGAAGCTTCGACGACATCCTGAAGTTCGCCGACTCACATCCATGGAATGTCTGGGCGCACATCAGTCTGCGGCCTGACCAGGCCAAGGCGGTTGTGTGTGATCTCGACAAACTAGGGAACTTTATTCAACTGCGAGCTTTGCTCTGGCGATGGTTGTACAATCTGCCAGAGACGAAGTTCATCGAGTTGATTCTGAGAAACATCGTGTATCCACATATGCTGGAGACGAGGGCCTTCCGTAGGTTCAGTCTTTTGCAGAAGGGAGATAGATGGCTCTTGGGTCGCTTGAAGCAGCGAGTTGATCTGAATTCTCTAGACAGAGTCGATCTCTTTGGGGCGGCACCCCAAGTCCAGTGTTTCGGCGGACAGCAAGAAGCTCAGTCGTTTGAGGTTGAGATGGCCGAACATGCAGCGCTCACACTGCTAGTCGGACCCAAGGATTTCCAGAGGACATCCTCCAAGCTGGGCACGTATTACGTACTCGGCCCAGGAGGTGCTCTCGGAACTTTCCAAGAGTTCGGCCGCGCAGCACAAGTTGCTGAGATCCTCGATCTCGTGGCACACGCCAACATCAGTTCCTGGTACGTGTTCTGGGTACAGAACCCGACACTCTCGGAGCAGATGTCCAAGGCGTGGCGCGCCGCTCGACTGAGATGGAAGTAGAGTTTGTGTGGAGGGGAAGCCACCACCACACCAATTATGCTCTAAATAATTTTGGAACATGATTGGTTGGTGGCTTTTTGTTTTTTCACTACTTCATCACTTCCTCTATACCGCTATTGGACATCTTAAAATTTGTGTCCAAATTGTGACCAAAAAGTGATGAAATGAGATATTTATTGATAATTGATGATAACGAATGAGAAACGATATTTTTGCTCTATATAGCAAAGAATCGCTTAATCTTGCAGAAATCCTAAATTGCTAATTTCGGTTTCGAGTCCCGTCCGACCCGCCAAGCCTTTTTAAACTAAAAACAGCCTTTATTCAAAGGTTGTTTTTAAATTTGCTTTGTACATCCGAGCTCGCACAACATAACAAGTAAGTATTAGGTTGTGCGAACAGCTCGGATGTACTTCTTGTCTGAGCCATCGCGGTCGAGTCGTCACGCCGATCTGTTAGCTACTTTAGCCGAAGTCAGACTGACGCGTTGCGACTAAGCCAGGTGCTTGAGTCGATCGTTCTCGTAGTTGCCGAGATCCAGTAGATCGAAGGTCGACATGTAGCCGATTTCGAGCAGCTCGCCCAGCCAGACCGCCTTCTCGGCCTCGATCCAGGTCAGATTGATCATCTGGCCATCGTCCTTGGCCAGGTGCACCAGACCAGGCGGATCTTCGGGATGGATGAGAATTGCTCGAGAACGCAGTGCGTCACCGATCAGGACGACTCGAGCACCTTCCCAGGTTGAAGCCTTCAACAGGTGATTCTGGAAGTCGTTCCCGCAGATCGCCATGATGGTGGCCTGCAGTCGCTCGGTCCAGGTGCCCGGGATATCGATGTCTCCAGTAGGGTTGTCGATCTTCTCGACTTCACAGTTGAGGCGTGAGATCAGCGTTATCGTCATCGTTTGAATGCTCCCTCGACCAATAGTCAGTCAAATTGCTGTTCAGCATCCCGCCTACTAAGCTATTGAAAGCCAATTAGGTCGAATTGTAGTTTCTTCCCAGCACTCTTTACGTCTTAGGCTGAATTAAGGCGAAAAAGATGCTAGGAATTACTTACGAACAACAGAAAAAAATATCATAAATACACTATTTTGTCAATAGTTTTTTACCTATGTGTAAATTAATAAAAGAGGATATAGCCAAAATAATGCGGTAATATGTACATAATAAAAAACAAAACACACTCCGAGTAAGAGTATGTATTGTTATAATATTTATTTAAAGTTCGCCGCACCTTTCTAAAGACAAATGATATATCTTTAGGAAGGTGTTAGGCGGCGAACCTGTGCAGACTCGCTGCCTCACACCGGTCTGTCGAACGTGACGACAGAATCTACCTGAAGTTCAGGCCTCACGGAAGAAGAGGCGGCTGTCAGGCTTCAGCTGCTGGTGGACCTCGAGATCGCAAGCCCCGATGCACCAGCCTTCAGCGTGCCAGTAGACCTCAATCATTCGCGCCAGCTCCTGGGCGTCCCGAACATAGAAGATGTTCTTCTTGCCGCTGTTGAGCAGGACACCGTCCTGCCCATTGGCCTGCTTCTCCAGCAAGCTCCAGATCTCGGCCAGGCTCGTCTCTGCCTTGGTGATGCCGCCGAGTTCGGCGATGGTAGCTTCGTGACTAGTGTTGTTGAGCAGATCCCGCCAGCGCAGCGTGGTTTCGACAGGCTCCGGCAGTCTCTCCACCTTGTCGAAGAACCACTTGTCGAACCCGCCGTAGAAGTAGCAGATCTTCACGGTCAGGCCCGTTTGGCACCTCTTGCTGGCCACGAATTCAGCGGGGCAAACCGCGGTTACGGTATCGGTCAGCGTGATCACGGAGGAGGCGCGCCGGAGGGTGCTGCTGGGATCGCGCAGAAAGCCCTGCAGATTTTCCCGCGTCACACGCCCCAAGGTGATCTGGGCGTGCAGTTCATTGACTTGTTCCAGGGTCGGCTTTTCCATTGTTGCTTGCCTTTTGCATCCATTGGTATGCAGAGAATACACCCGGCATCATTGCCGAACATACTCAACGCTCTTCAGCCAACAGACACGGTGTGAATTTTGTTCTTTATTTTATTTTTTTAAAGCCAGATATTTTTTCACTCCAATTCTTGTAATTGGGCCGTAGTAGCTCGTTACTACATGTGCAGCTGGAAAAAAATTAAACATTTTTAGATTTGTTTGTAGTTGTTTTACTAAATTATTTCTCTGACCGAATTTAAGTGTGTTAATTAACTTGTCTAATTTTTTAGTAGCCAAATATTTTTTTACTGCGGCAGAGGTCAGGCGGCCATAAAACTTAGTCGATCTCCAGTTCCCGGGAAAATAGCCGGCTTTCTTGAGTTCATTCTGCAACTCCATGACTTCGTTGCTGCTTTGGCCGGCCTTCAGTTTGGTAATCAAAGCTTCTAATCTGCTGATTTTTATACCTAACACTTCACCGTCTTCGTCTTCTTTTGGAGTGGGTGAGACGGTTGCATTGGCAGTGCTGTCAATCTCTACGCTAGTTCTGACAACCGGTGAAGCCGTGCCAGCAAAATCGAAGAATTTAACATAAATAGTTTTGGTGCCATCTCCACTAGTGAGTGCATGTAGAGCGTTGGTTCGATATGGTTCTTGATTAACGCCGTTAAAATCTGAGGTGTTTGAAATTGCCATCCGAACGGCTGCGCCACCGTTGAGCTTGAGGTTTACTTGGGCAGGATTGCTAGTGGAATCTATACTTTCAACGACCACAGAAAATCCGTCATTAGGTGCCCTAAACGTTGGGGGTGTCCACCAAACACCGCCGCCATTGTTTGAGGTGGCTGGGGGAGTGATAGTTGGAGTAGAGGGTGTAGTCGTTGTTGTTATTGCCGGTGTTGTAGTTTGGGTTGGTGTGGTAGTTGTTGTAGCGGGTGTACTGGTAGTTGTTGGTGGGGTAGAAGTTGTGGTTGGGGTAGTGGTATTTGTCTGGGTCGGTGTTGAAGTCGAGGCGCTCAAAATAGATAAGTTAAGAAGGGTGGCTGCTTGTGTGGAATATGCGATTACGGTAGAAGTAGAAAAGCCATTAACAGAGGCTGAGACGGAAATTTGATCACCTATGGAAGCGCAGATATTAAAATTAGCAGTCTCGATTAAATACAGTCCGCCATTGCTCGTAAGGGTTTGTAGCGCTTGAGCATTTTTATTTATATCTGATACTGTTACAGTGGCGTTATCAACAACAGATCCGTCGACGGTGACTGTGCCATACATGGAATTTAAAGAGCATCCTTGAGCAGCTAGAACCATCTGCGGCTGCAAGCGAGAAATGCCCCACATTCCCAGGAGGGTGAATAAGCTAAAGAGGCCGAGCCGGTGTATGAGATTATTTTTTTTCATATAGATATAGTTATTAATTAAATATTTTTTTATAAAGAATTTTAGGTTACAGGTATACTAGCTGAGAAAGATTAATTCATTATTAAGTTATAAATAACCCGAATAAAGGCGCTTTGATTTGCAAATTTATGGTTTGGTGTTACACTAAATATTTGGGGCAGGTTGAGTGCAGTTATGTATATAACCATATGAAAATTCTTATCGTTGAAGACCAAGAAAATTTAGCAAAATTAATTAAAAAGGGGCTGGAACAAGAAGGCTTTACGGCGGATTATGTGCTGGATGGAGAATCAGCGCAGCGGCGTATCGAAATGAATGTTCGTGATTATGATTTAGTTATCCTTGATGTGATGTTGCCAAAAAAAACAGGCATTGAAGTATGCAAAGAAGTGCGTAAGAAAAAAATAATGACGCCTATCATTATGCTCACGGCTCAAGATCAAAAACACGATATTGTCACCGGGCTTAATGTTGGCGCCGATGATTACCTGGTAAAACCATTTGAGTTTGAAGTGCTCCTGGCTCGTATCAGAGCTTTGTTGCGTCGGCCAAAAAATATGCTCGCACAGACGCTGATCATAAAAGATATTGAGTTAAACCCGACCACCAAACAAGTGTTTAGAAAAAAACAAGAGATTGAGTTAACGCTTAAAGAATTCGCGCTCTTGGAATATTTTATGAGGCACCCAAATCAAGTGGTGAACCGAGAGCAGATTCTTGCTAATCTGTGGGACTTTGCCTTTGACTCCTTTAGTAATGTGGTAGATGTGCATGTAACTAATTTGAGAAAAAAATTGCATGACAAAAATGGGGTGCTGATAAAGACAGTATACGGTGTCGGTTATAAACTTGAAGTGTAGGGTTTTGTAGGGATGGAAACGTAAAAAGTTGTGCCGGAACTTTTTTTATTATTTTCAAACCACACTTTAACGCCCATTTTATTAGCGGTTAACTGCACAATATACAAACCCAAACCTTCTCCTTCCGGCGCTATCTTTCGAGCAATTTTCGACCGAAAATTTTTGGTAAATATTTTGCTTCCTTCTTCTTTCGGTATGCCTGGGCCGGTATCAGATACTGCGAAAATAATATGGTCTTTTCTATGGCGCAGAGAAACAGCCACACGTCCGTTGGTCGGTGTGTACCGAATAGCATTAGTAAGTAAATTATCAGCAATTAAATTTAGAGCATTTTTATCAAAAAAGATTTTTGGCAGGTTATGATCAAACTGACGCTTGAGGGATATTTTTTTTTCCTTGATTTGCCACTGTAAATTATCTAGAGTCATTTCGATGGATTTTTTTAAGTCAATTTCTTCTTTGGCAATATTAAATGTGCCCATTTCGATGCGAGAAATATTGAGCAAGTCGGTAATTAAAGCGGACATCTTTTTAGTGGCATTAAAAATTTCCTGTACATTTTTTTTGTTTTGTTCATCCAGTTTATCTCCGGCATACCGCAATAACAATTCCGAGGCCAGGCTGATGGTGGCAAGCGGTGTACGCAATTGATGAGAAGCTAGCGAGACAAATTCGGTCTTGGCCCTGTCAACTTCTTTAATTTTGGTAATGTCTCGAGCTGTGGCTACAAAAAATATAATTTGCTTTTTTTTGTTTAACACCTGCGCGAGATGTAGTTCGGTGACGAAAGTTTCACCTTTTTCATTCTGGTTAATGAGTTCACCATCATAATATCCGTTAGTTCTTTTGATTTTTTCCCAGGCTTCGGCAAATGGTATAGTATCAAAATAATTTTTGTTTTCCGCCAGACGTCCCCAGACTGATATCTGCTCGCCGATCATGCTTTCAGCGCTGCGCCCAGCCATAACGGCCGCTGTCTTGTTGGCGTATACGATTTTGCCTTCGGGACTGGCAATAATAATA
>CAYNEQ010000009.1:0-14936 GCA_964396295.1 uncultured Gammaproteobacteria bacterium | reverse complement strand
ATTGGTACAAAAATAACCCGCAATGGTGGCAACCATTAAAAAATGGGGCACATGCCGAGTATTTTAAGAAGCAATATTCTAAAAAATAATTAAAATTTTAATTTTTACAATTATATATGGATACGAAGGCGTTTTATGAAGAAAGAGCTGCAGAACACAACGCTGAGCTCACAGCGATAGCTAAGGGCAAAAGAAGGTTGATTACTCATGATGATAGATTTGAGTTGGTAGTTGCTTACTTGAGAAAAGAGTGGCTAGGTAAAAAAGATTTGCAAGTTTTAGATGTCGGTTGTGGAGATGGGGTGTATGAAAAATTATTAGATAATGATATTTTGCAAAAAAATACTTTTTTTGGATTGGATATTTCTGATTTACAGAGAGAAAAAAGCAGGTCTGTGTTTAAGGAAGTAAAAGGAATTGATTTTGAAAAAGATGATATTCCATATGAGGAAGGTAGGTTCGATTATGTGATCTGTTCGGAAGTTGTGGAGCACTTGTTTTATCCAGAAAAAATTCTAAATGAAATTAAAAGAGTGTTAAAACCTGGTGGTATTTTGGTCTTTACTACTCCAAATCTCGCAAGTTTGCAAATTAGACTGGCGATGATGTTTTGGGGAACTTCGCCATGCCTGGATTATCGGGAAAACAAACAACATATACGATTTTATACTAAAAAAACAATCCTTGGAATGATGAAAGGGCTTCAATTTGTTCAGCAAATTGGAATAAACAGCTTGGTGTTTGAGAGGTTTATGTTTCCGGTACGTATAATATTACCCTATTTTTTACAGAGAGTATCTAATAAGCTGTTTCCTAATTTATCAGCGGGATTATTTTTAATTTTTAAAAAATAGCCATTAATTTATGTCCGCAAAAAAGATTTTGATTATCGGTAATGGATTTTTGGGTAAGAAATGTGCGGCTGCGTGGCCGGAGGCGATTTTGTCAGATAAGTTGTTATATACCGTTAAAGACGTAGAGGATTTGCTTGATGAGTATAAACCAGATTCAGTACTTAATGCCGCCGGTATCGTAGGGAAGCCAAACGTAGATTGGTGCGAGGATCATCAGCTCGAAACCATTGCAGGAAATACTACTTTGCCGATTATGATCGCGGAAGCCTGTCAGAAAAAGGGTGTGTATCTACTGCATATGGGTACAGGCTGTATTTTTTATGGCTATTCCTCTGATCCAAAGGGTTGGAAAGAGAGTGACCATCCAAATCCTATGGCTGTCTATACCCGCAGTAAATACGCGGCCGATTTGGTTTTGTCAACTTTACCAAACGTTGGTATTGCTCGCATCAGAATGCCAATAGATGCCGAGCCGTCGCCAGGGAATTTGATCGATAAGCTCGCTTCTTTTAAGCGGGTGGTAGATGTGGTAAATAGTGTGACGGTAGTAGAAGATATTATCAGTGTTTTTAAGCAACTTCTAGAGAGGCAAGCCGCAGGAATTTTCCATGTCACCAATCCAGGGGCTATCAAGCACAAAGAAATTTTAGAGATGTACACCGAAATTGTTGATCCGACCCATGTTAACGAATGGATCTCGGCCCAAGACCTTGTGGATACAGGCTTAGCAAAGAAAACCAGGTCAAATACGATTTTGAGCTCCGAGAATTTAGAAAAACTGGGCATACAGATGCGAGAGGTGCATGAAGCCGTACGAGAGACAATGAAAAAGTATGCAGTGTTGAAAAATAAATAATATGCTTGATGATATTTCTAAAATCAAACAACTCGATTCGAAAAACATGCTTGGCAGTTTAGAATTATTAGGTAAACAGGTTGAAAACGTTTGGCAAGAAGCTAAAGCAGTGAAGTTGCCAGCCAGCTATAAAAAAGTTAAAAATATCATTGTGCTTGGTATGGGTGGGTCGGCGCTTGGGTCTCATATTGTTCAAGCTTTATATAAAAATCATCTTACAATTCCTGTAGAGGTTGTAGGCTATTACAAGGTGCCAGCCAGCCTTAATAAAAATACTCTGGTAATAGTTTCCAGCTATTCCGGCACTACGGAAGAAGTGGTGGCTGCTTCAAAAGAAGCATTAAAAAAGAAAGCCAAAATTTTGGTTTTAACTTCTGGCGGCGAGTTGGCATTATGGGCCAAGAAAAATAAATTACCGGCGTTAGTATTTTCTACAAACGATAATCCGTGCGGTTCGCCGCGAATGGGGCAGGGGTACATGATTTTCGGGCAAGTGGCGTTACTTTCACAGTTAGGTCTGATTCCGAAATTAAATCCAAAAAATATTCTGGAAGTTATTGGCCGCTATCAATCGTTGTATAATGTGGCTGCTCCTTCAGTCAAGAATCAGGCTAAAGAGACTGCTCAAGCACTGATAGGTAAAAGCGTCTGGTATATAGCCTCTGAACATTTATCCGGCAATGCCCACACAGCTGCCAACCAATTCAATGAAAATGCTAAACGATTTGGCGGTTATTTTATTATTCCGGAGATGAATCATCATTTGCTGGAAGGTATGTTATTCCCGGAGAGTAATAAGTCAAACCTAGCCTTTGTTCTGTTTGAATCAGCTTTATATGATGTTCGCGTGCAGCGGAGATATGAAATTACCAAAAATATTTTGACAAAAAATAATATCGCGTTTACCGGCTATAGTTGCCAGGAAAAAACCATCTTAGGTCAAGCGTGTGAGGTGTTAGTTTTTTCCGCCTACGTTAGTTTCTATTCTGCGATGCTTCAGGGTATTGATCCTACCGCCATTCCTTTTGTGGATTTTTTTAAAGAGCAGTTGAAGAAATAGATTATGGATCTGTCCGTCATTACCGTTACTTGGAATTCGGTTAACTTAATTCGTGAACAAATTAAGTCGGTAATTGGCGGTTGTCAGCATATTTCGTTTGAGCAAATTATTGTCGATAATGCATCTAATGATAATACGGTAGAAATAATTGAAAAAGGATTTGCTCAAGTAAAATTAATTAAAAGTAATAATAACCTTGGTTTTTCTGGAGCAAATAATTTAGCTACTAAAGAAGCCCAGGGAGAGTTTTTGCTTTTCCTTAATCCTGATATGCGGGTAGCGGAAGGTTCGCTTGATACTATGGTTGAGTGGATGAAAAAGCGTCATGATGTCGGACTTGCCAGTTGTAAATTATTAGACCAACACGGAAATTTAAATAAGGATGCGCTGCCTCGTCGTTTTCCCACTCTCTGGGATCAGCTAGCTATCATTTTTAAGCTGCCACATGTTTTTCCGCACATTAACAATAAATATTTATTTGCCGATTTTATTCCTGACATAGAACAAGAAGTCGATTCAGTGCGCGGATCGTTTATGCTCATGCGCCGAGAAGTATATGAGAAGTTGGGTTGGGCATTTGATCCCAGGTATTATATTTGGTTTGAAGATGTTGATCTCTGTCGAGAAGTAAAAAAGATGGGCCTAAAAGTCGTCTATACACCGATTGTCAGTTGCGTTGATTATATCGGGCAAAGTTTTAAAAAACGAAACACGTTATGGAAACAAAAACAGTTTATTTTGAGCATGTGTAAATATTTTTGGAAGTGGGGAATATAATTTCTATGACAAAGCTTTCGGTTCATCTGGTAACTTGGAATGGGGCAAAGTATGTCCCGTTTCTTTTTGAATCGCTTCGTAAACAAACGTATAAAGATTGGCAGCTGCTCATTGTGGATAATGATTCTCAGGACGGTACGGTTGAGCAGGTGAAGAAAGAATTAAAGAATTTTCCAGCTACCTATGAAATTATTGAAAATAAAGAAAATCTAGGTTTTGCCGGCGGTCATAATTTGGCCTTTACAAAAACAAACGGTGAGTATGTGCTTATGCTTAATCAGGATATATATTTAACACCTGATTGTTTGGAAAAGACGGTTGATTTTTTGGATGCGCATACAGATTGTGCCTCGCTATCTCCGCGGTTGATGAAATGGAATTTTGCTAAGGTTGAAACAGGATTGCAGAATAGTTTTACTAATCAAGTAGATTCTCTTGGTTTAAAGGCGTATAGAAATAGGCGAGTGGTAGAGATTGGTGCCCAGACAGAGTGGAAAACAGTAAATCAAAGTGCGGAGAAAGTATTCGGAGTTTCTGGTGCCTTGCCCATGTTTCGACGTTCAGCTTTGCAGCAGGTCGCTTTTCTAAATGGAGAAATTTTTGATGGTTCGTATCAATCATATAAAGAAGATGTAGATTTGGCGTATAGATTAGCTGTCGCCGGATTCGGAAGTTTTGTGTTGTTGGGTGCTGTTGCCTATCATGACCGTTCAGCCGCGGGACCAAAAGAGTATAGCGATAGTGCAGCTGCGAAAAATAAAAAAACACAGTCGACTTGGATTAAATACCATAGTTATAAAAACCATTTGATGACCATATACAAAAATGAGTATTGGCAGAATCTCATCCTTGATTTTCCTTGGATTTTATGGTATGAAGTGAAGAAGTTTTTGTATTACGTATTGTTTGATCGAGCTGTTTTAGCGGGCTTAAAAGAAATATGGCTGCTAAGAAGAGAGTTAAAAAATAAGAGAAATTTTATTATAAAAAGTAGAAAATTGACATGGCGAGAAATGAGAAAATTATGTCAGCTATAAAAGATATACACATTGTACTAGTAAATTATTTTATGAAGCAGGCAATTTTAAATGCTATTGCTTCTATTATTAAAGATATAGATAGCTCGAACACCTTTTATTTGGTGCAGATTACGGTGGCTGATAATTCGCAAAATAAAGATAATATTAAAGAAGAATTGGCGGCAAAATTTCCGACGGTAAAGTATGTTGATTGCGGTGGTAATGTTGGTTTTGGTAAGGGTAATACTATTGGCTTTAAATCTACCCCGGCCCGTTATTATTTTGTTTTAAACCCGGATACAATTATTCCTGAGAATTCTCGCGTTATAGAACGACTGATAAAATTTATGGACGAGCATCCAAAGATTGGTTGTGTTGGTCCAAAACTCCTTAACACTGACGGCTCGCTGCAGTATTCCTGTTACCGCTTTGATTTGCAATCAATGCTTGTCAAGCCGCTCAAACAAATAAATCTGGATAAAAAATACCCCTGGATACGGAAGTTTACCGACAGGCTCTTGATGAAAGATTTTGATCATATGGCTACCCGGCCTGTAGATTGGGTGCTGGGAGCAGCTATGCTTGTGCGGCAAGAGGTGATAACTGATATCGGCTGGTTTGATGAAGGATATTTTATGTATTTAGAAGATAGTGATTGGTGCCGGGCGATGTGGAATCATGGTTGGCCCGTATATTATGTGCATGATATTATAATTACACATACGTATAATCGAGATTCGGCCAAAGTACCAGGAATCTTTAAAGCATTGTTTAAAAACAAATTAGCTAGAATCCATTTGGTAAGTTGGTTGCGGTATATGTGGAAATGGCGCAAAAATTTTAAGTACTTTCCGTATTAAGTTGGTTTGTATGAATACAAAAAAAGTGGCTATTATCTATCTATCTTTTCATTCCGATATGTATCTGGATGATATGATTTCTGCATTGGAAAAGAGCATGTATCCAAAGGAGCTTGTTGAATTAGTAGTAGTAGACAATCCGCATCCGCAGTTTGGTTCGGGAATGAGAAATTTGGAGGAGAAATTATTGCCTCTTTCTGGACAAAGCATCCCACATGTAACGCTCTTGCCGCAAAAGGAAAATTTGGGTTTTGCTGGCGGCTGTAATGTAGGTTCAGCCTGGGCATTAGAACATGAATTTGATTACGTATATTTCCATAATGCAGATGGTTTTATGGCTGCCAATTGTTTGGAAAAATTAGTCGAAGCCATGGAAAATGACCCCAAGATTGGCACTGCCCAATCTTTGGTTTTACTATATCCCGAAACAGATTTGATAAATACGGCTGGCAACTCTTTTCATTATCTTGGTTTTGGTTATTGCGGTAGTTTTAGAAAGAAAAAAGCAGATTTGCATTTGCCACCTGTAGAACAAGTTGGTTATGCAAGCGGCGCTTCTATGATCATGCGCGCTTCGCTGCTCAAACAATACGGTCTCTGGGAAAAAGATTTCTTTTTATATCATGAAGATTTGGAATATTCATTGCGTATGCGGGCGCTTGGGTACAAAGTTTCTATAGTAAGTGACGCGATTTTTTATCACAAGTATCAATTTAGTCGCAATCAAGATAAATTTTATTACATGGAGCGAAATCGGTATGCAGTCATGCTCATGTATTTCAAATGGCCAACACTACTCGTGCTGCTGCCCATGGCCTTGGTAATGGAATTGGGGCTGTTATTTTTTGCAGCTATAAGCGGATGGTTGAGTATTAAATTAAAAGTATATGCATGTTGGCTGTCTATAAAAAATTTTAAATTTTGGCTGATTAGAAGAGTCTATATTCAATCCATTCGAAAAGTTGCAGATGCTGATTTGTTGCAGATAGCTGCGTCAGCCGTTATTTTTGACAGTAAAGACATAGATAATCCGCTATTAAAATATATTGCTAATCCGCTTATGACTGCCTATTGGTTTATTGCCAAAAGAATAATTGTTTGGTAGAAAGATAAAGATATTTAATATGCACAAGATTAAAAAAGCCATTTTAACCGGAGGCGGCAGGGCCACCAGATTACGTCCGGTGACTTCGACCATGAACAAACACTTGATACCGTTGGCTAATAAGCCTATGATTTTTCATGCTATTGAAAAAGTGGTGGCTGCCGGAGTGGAAGAAATTTTTATTAATACCAACCCCGGTGAAACTGAGCTGCAGCGCTATATTGGCGATGGCGGCCATTGGGGAGTGAAGATTACCTTTTTTGAACAGACAGGCGGGCCGCAAGGCATAGCTCACGTTGTCAAACAAGCGGAAAAATTTGTCGGTAATGATCCGTTTATATTCTATCTTTCTGATAATGTCATTTTAGGCAGTCTGGATGGGTTTATTAAAGAATTTGAGACAGGTAATTATGATTGTATGTTGGCGCTCGCTAAAGTGCCGGATCCGGAACGATTTGGGGTGCCTGTGCTTGATGGCAATGGAAAATTAATTGATGTGGTTGAAAAACCAAAAGATCCGCCAAATAATTTTGCAGTCACTGGCATTTATCTGTATGGACCGAATGTTTTTTTTAAAGCCTTTGACCATATCAAGAAAAGCGATCGAGGAGAATATGAAATTTCTAGTATCCACTCAGATTTTTTAAAAAATAATTTAAGAGTTGGGTATAAAGAAATTACCGGTTGGTGGAAAGATACGGGAAAGCCCGAGGATCTCATTCTAGCCAGTAAGTTGTTGCTCGAAGAAATAAAGCCAGAAGATTTTAAGATAGAAGGCACTATTGAATCCGGTGCGCAGTTAGAAGGAAAGGTAAAAATCGGTGTTGGTACCACAGTTAATAAAAATACAAAAATTATTGGCCCGGCTATTATTGGTGAAAATTGTACATTAGAAGATTGTATAATTAATCCTAATACCAGTATCGGTGCTGGCAGCGCTATTAAGCATGTTACGATTCAAGACTCTATCATTCTCAATAAATGCGTTATAGAAGGCAATCTACGATTAGCTGGCAGTATCATCGGTAGTGGTGTGAGCGTAAAACAAAAAAAATCAGATCTTCAAAAAATGATTTTAGGCGAAAATACCCTCATAGAATTCTAGTTGTCCCCATTACTTTGCTTGGGCGTTTTAAAAAAATATGGTACACTGATTATACCTGTATTTTTTGGTATCTATGATCAAATTAACTGGAGTTACTAAGATTTATCCTACTGGCACACCAGCCGTACGCAATCTGAATTTGCATATTGGCGCCGGTGATTTTGTGTCTATTGTAGGGCAGAGTGGAACCGGTAAAACTACGTTGGTAAAAATGCTCATCGCCGAAGAAAAGCCAAATAAAGGCACAATTGAAATCGGTGGCTGGGATATTACTAGAATTAGCCCAAATGAAATACCTTTTTTACGTCGCCAAATTGGCGTTGTGTTCCAGGATTATAAATTATTGCCAAGAAAAACCGTTTACGAAAATATTGCCTTTGCCCTAGAGGTAGCTGGTGAGAAGAAGCAGCGTATTCATCAGGTGGTGCCGCAAGTGCTCGAAATTGTTAATTTATCCCACAAGGCTGATAGTTATCCGTTTCAGTTATCCGGCGGAGAGCAGCAACGTACGGCTATCGCCAGATCACTCGTACACCGGCCAAAAATTATTGTGGCCGATGAACCGACAGGGAATTTGGATTCGATTAATACCGAAGAAGTTATTTCTATTTTGAAAAAAATTAATGAGTTTGGTACCACTATTATATTAGTCACTCATAACCGGGAAGTGGTTAATCATTTACGTCGTCGCGTCATTACGCTCCACGGAGGAGAGATTGTTAATGATGAAGATAGTGGAAAATATAAGCTGTAGTTCACAGCCAATATTTCTTAGCCAATAGTTTTTCATATATGACCATTGGCTATTGGCTATGAACTATTAACTAGCATGTATGTTATCTTTTTTGAGAATACTTAAATTTGCTTTTCAGGACGTGTGGCGTAATTTGGGACTGTCATTTATGACGGTTTTTATTTTGATTTTGATGTTGCTTTCTGTAAATACTCTATGGTCGCTTGATGTAATTACCAAAGCAGCGGTCGAAGCGGTAAAAAAACAAATCGATGTTTCTATTTATTTTGTGCCGGAAGCCACTGATAAAAATGTGGATGAGATAAAATCATATGTGGGCATGTTTCCGGAAGTGGTTAGTGTTACCTTACAATCAAAAGAGGATGTGTTGGCGGCTTTTCGTGAGCAACATAAAATGCAGCCGGAAGCCCTGGATGCTTTAGATGAGCTGGGAGCTAATCCGTTTGGTCCGACGATGATTGTCAAAACCAAAGAACCGAAGGATTATAAAAAGATTATCGATGCTTTAAACGTGCCTGAATACGAAACAATTATCGAGGCGAAGAGTTTCGACAATCATGAAGAGGCGATAGAGCGATTGCAAAATATTACTAACCGCATCGAGCGAGTTGGCTTTGGTTTGACGATTCTATTTGCTGTGATTTCGTTTATGATCATTTTTAACACTATCCGCGTGGCTATTGTCACTCAGCGCACAGAAATTGGTATCAAGAGACTCGTGGGCGCCAGTTATTGGTTTATTCGGGGTCCGTACTTGTTTGAATCTTTGATTTTTACTGTCTTAAGTATAGCCTGCACGATTGGCCTCGTATATTTGGCTTTGCGTTGGGTTGACCCCTATCTGGCCGTAGTGTTGCCAAACGGTTTTTCCTTGACAAATTACTTCTATTCTAATATGCTGAGGCTGTTTGGTATCCAAGCTTTGGCTGTCCTACTCCTCACAATAATCTCCAGCGGTTTAGCCATGAGGAGGCAGATCAAGGTATAGCTGTCCAAACCAAACTCCGAGGTCGTCTAAAGGTAGGACAACAGCCTTTGAAGCTGTGTATCTTGGTTCGATTCCAAGCCTCGGAACCAATTAAGACGGAGCGTATTCAACGCTTCGTTTTTTGTATAATCATAGCCGAATTTTTCCGGTTCTAACCGAGCTAAATTGGTGTTGAACAATTCTACATTGTCATACAAAGGTTTTATCCAATTATACAATGAGATTAGCACTTTTTTGTCGTGTATATGTCGGTTCGAACCAAGTTCGCTCAACATTCCTCTTTTGCCGTTCTTATCACTTTGAAAATAATCTCTAAACGCATAAGCCGAAAATGTAAATGTCTTTTTTGACAACTCAATTTTTTCTTTTTCGCTCATTTCGGTTTTATCATTTTTTGATAAATCGGCAATCTGCTTTTTTATCTCGGATTGATCTTTCAAAAAATCTTCGTCGGTTATCAAATCTTTTGCTCTCATACTACGCAAACCAGCCAGCTCTTTTTCTAACTCTTTTATTTTACTTTCTTGATTTTGTTTAATTTCATTGTTCGCCAATGTCTTTTCATCTTTGTGATTATCCAGACGCTCCAAAGCCCACTCCAAAAACTTTGGGTGCATTTCTAATTTTTTAAGCGTTCCTCTAATTTCAGCGTGGATATTATTTTCTTCAACCGAACCCTGTTTGCAAGCAATAGTTTTGTTGTGGTGGGTGCAATGATAATAATCATAACCTCTAACTTCATTCGTGCCTTTAATATATTTACTCTTATGTTCCGCTGTAATGGCCGACCCGCACTCTTTGCATAGAAACATACCAGTAAAAGTGAAGTTGCCTTTCTGTGGTCGTTTATGGTTGCCGTTTTGGCCTAATAATTCTTGCACTCGGTTATATTCGTCAATCGTGATAAGTGGTTTGTGTTGGCCTTTGCTTTCTTTACCACTATAACGCACAATACCAGCATAAAAAGGATTATTCAGTATTTGGTACCAACTAGAACGAGCCAAGGGACTACCACCCATTTTCTTTTTCTTTCGAGCGATATATCCCCATTCATTATTTAGTTTGTTCAATACTTCGGGAGCAGTATATTTACCAGTCAAAAACAAATCAAAAGCTCGTCTAAGAAGCGTAAATCGTTGTTTGTCTACAAATATCACTCGTTGGTCTTTCTCGGCGTTAGAATCGTTTAAATAGCCCTCAGGAGCAACACCAGGGAGCCAACCCATTAACGCTTTCTTTTCCAAACCTCGTTTTACATCTTTGGCCAACTTTGAAGAAAAATATTGAGATTGAGAAAGTGCTAATTGCAACATCATTATTCCCTCTGGTGAATTATCAAAATTATACGAGCCAAATTTTAGATCATGAATAACGCCGGTGCGGACTAAATATGTAATCGTGGAAGCGTCAATTTCGTTTCGGCTTAATCGGTCAGGGTGCCACGCAATTATGCCGGTGGCTTCGCCCAATTTAATGCGTCTGATCATATCTTCAAACACTGGTCGATTATATGGTTTGAAAGCCGAGTGTTTTTCTTCCAGCACCTCGATTATATCCAAATTCGGGTGAATTTCTTTCACCTTATCTTTTTGGCTTTCAATAGATAATACTTGTCGTTCTTCGCCCTCGGTGCTTTTTCGCACATAGGCAAAGTATTTAATTTTTTCTTTCATAATTTTGTCGTTAAGCATAGTGGCGGGCTTACTCGATATTTTGGGTATCGGTAAGCCCGCCTATTCTAATCATTTTCTCTCATCTTTGCAATAACAGTTTTCATTTCCGCTTTTGTCATTGGTCGATAAACCCTCTCGACAAGCGACACCAAAGCCGTTGCCTGCTTTAATGCTTCTGCTCGGTCAATCGTTTCGCCAAACTCATTTTGATAGAGTTCTATAAAACTATGAAGTTCTTTTTCTGTGAACATCATAGCGGTCGGATTAACTGTAATTTATCCAAAACGCCATTTTTGAGCGGGCAATATTCTAAAGAAAATGATCTGTAATTTACTTCGCCAGTCCAGTCAGATTGAAAAGTTTTTTCAAACACTGGCGTTGCGGTGGTAAGATATTTTTTCTCAAACAAGGTTCCGAGATAGCCAAATATCTCAACTGGTGCTGTTAATGTTTGCGAACGAAAAAACTTTTTCTTGCCAAATGTCCGCTCGTCAAACATATCTTTTGACAAGTATTTGCAGACATAGGCTCCAATGTTGGTTACACTGTTTATCCGGTTTATCTTTACAAAACCTTGTCCCCATAAATCACTAAGGGTTTGCGGTTCAATAAAAGACAAACTACATAGGACGTGATAATGAACAGCTCCACGCTGTTGGAATTCTGGCACCGCCAGATATTCAAAGTTAGAGTATCTGTAAGAGATACGCTTAACAAACTGATTGAAGACGTAATTAGCGTCTTTCAGGTCAGTGATGTTCTCGGCAAAAGTCAAAGTTAAAAACTTTGTGAGCTGGGGGTTGCTGTTTACCAACCGACGGATTTCAGTCCTAGTGCGGTTGATTGAGAATTGTGTTTTTTGCTGTTGGAGTTTTAACTGCTCGTCGGCAGCCGGTTGTTGTAATGGTTCATCATATTGGATATTATTATCAGTTTTTAATACGCTTGGAAGCGTTCTTTCAAAATCCCGCCAGATATTTTTCTTATATTTGTAAACTTCAACTTGCTTGCCCGACACCACAACCTTGAGGTTGTAGGGGTAAGCCATACAAATATTTAATTCGTTTTATGTTAGCCATTTAACCAATCATCTTTCGTTAGATGTGTTGGTATAATCAAGTTAAGATACTACTTGTTAAAACTAATTTACCAATTTGCTTTACCACCTTGCCGGCAAGCAACCTTTTTTCGCCGTCGGGGGCAAGCCGACGGACGAAAAAGAGGTTTCTGCTTGCCGGATCAAGGGATCGTAAAAGCAAAAAATATGTTCAAATTGTAGCTGTTCACTATTTTGAAGCAAGGGCAATACCTTCAAAACAGTGTTAAACCACGATATTAAACAAAAACACCTCCCTTAGTAGGGGGTGCAATCCTTCCCGAGCACAAACTCTGGTATCATGTCCGAAGATTTATATACTTTTGGCATCGGATGTTAGTATTATACCTGAGTTTTTTGGGGTTGTCAATCTTGTATTTTGGCTTGATTGTGTGGCTAATTAGGTGTATTATTAAAGGTGATAATTTAGGAAGATGATTTTGCTCTATATGGCAAATATTTTTAGTGACTATTTCGCAAATAAAAAAATTAAAGAAGCCGAACTTTTGTATACATTGGCAACAATGATCAAAATGGATCCGGAAAAAGGCCTGCAGATGCTAACACAATGTCGACCAGAATTAACAATGAAGATACTAAAGAAAAATGCAGAAGTGCCCAAAGATAGTACGGAAAAATTTATTTCAAAATTTAAATCGTTTTTTGGCAATGTGACTTCAAATCTTAGTCCCGACGGTCTAGCTATTGAGCTTTGTAAAGAAGCTATCAGAATTTGCCCTGAGTACCCCTCACCTTATTCAATGATCGTTTTATTATTGCAGGGAAAAAATGATGTTGAGGCATTTGAATATTTTCAAAAAATGCCAGATTTGAGTAATGATTCGATGATTGGTCATACTATAATTCCCATGCTTGTTGCTGTCAACAAAGAAATACCGGTAAAAAATTTATTAAAAAAATATACAAAAGAAGAAGATAAAAAACGATTAGTTCGTGGTGTAGTTATGTCCCTGTGGGGTTCTCTAGAAAATGAACGTAAATTTATCAGTTGGATCACAGAGGCAGTCGCAGAGAATTATATTTCAAACGAAGATAGTGTAATATATTTTGACGCCTGCATAGATACACTCGGTACAATATCCAAAGGTTCTGTTGGTAGTAGTAAATTAAACGATGCACTGGGTTTCGTAGATATTGCCTTAGATTTGATAACTATTCAAGAAAATTTACCTACATCCAATTTTTACACAAACAACGTTCAGGCTCAAAAAAATTTCTTTGGAACTGACAAAAGACGTTTGTTAATGCTGAAAGATACAATACTTGGCGAAATAAAGGCTGAAAACGAATGGGCATCAATCAAATCTGATGCTGAATTATTTAAATTTTTATACAAGAGATTAGCTATACGATTTCATCCGGATTTAGCAAAAGATGAGAAGGATAGAGAAGAAAAAGCAAAAATTATGCCAGAAATTAACAGGGCGTATAGTGAACATGATTTAGCAAAACTGAAGGAATTGGCACTTAAAAACATACCGAGTTGGGCAAAATATCTGAATAGAAAATTTGAATAATTTTTATGGATCAAGAAAAAATGGAAGGTGGAATTAGAGATAGAATATGGAACGCAAAAACCCAATGGTGGAGCAGCGTTTTGGTGGCGAGTGGCCTCATGACAGCCATACTAGCAGGGCAAAGAAATATTTTTGCTTCTTTGATTTTAATTTTGTGGCTATTTGTAGCAATAACAGTAGTATATTTATTTCTGAAAGTCAAGAAGCAGTATGATAGCATGCAAGATATTCACCCTGATGACACTGTGTCAGAAGAGGTCGTTGCAAAAAACTTAAAAAATGCGAATCAGGCGCACAAGCAAGTTAAGTTTATTGAGAGAAAAATTTTAGACCCCTCTACTCTCTTTGCTTTAATCGCTACTTTTTTATATTTTATTTGTAGTTTAGCATTACCGCCAACCTCTAAATTGCGCTTGTTAGATTACAGCACGGTTGTAAACGATAAAAGCAATGGGTATGTTGGAAAAACTGTGCAGTGGCGAGGCGTTATTGCCGGTCTGTCCCAACTTGACGGCATCAAGTTCTGGGTGGTAGACAAAAATCATACCTCATTTGACGATAGTTACCATGATTGGTTCTGGGCTGTTCCCGACGACTTATTGTCTTTGGATACTGAACAGACACATGGTGCGTGGGTTACTTATACGCTTAGAAGGTTTGGTAACATCGATGCTAATACAATAGATTCAGGACATGACATATTTTTAGTAACCGGCGAGTTAGATGAAAATGATTGCACCTATTATGATATCACTCCAGCTACTACTGCCCCATGCATCCCTCAAGTAATTTTAAAAAGAATAGAGAAAACCGGAAAACTAGATACCAATTATAAATTTAATCCTTAAAAGATTATATGAATTTACTCGGAAAGATATTTGACACTTTAATGATAAAACTAGGTATTAACATTAAAAATAAATCACCTTTTATTAAAGCAGGTGGAGATATAAAAGCTGGGGGAGATATTATTGTTGGCACAAACATACAAAATGACAGAAGGAGAGCAGGTATAATTTTAGAGGGTAAAGATACCTTGATGATAAATTGCAGCGGAGAAGGGCCTGACGCAGGGATGATTGATAAAGGGCAAAATAACACAGCTATCGATTGTAATTTCAAATCCACCCTATAATAGTTCTAACATCATCTACGACTCGGAACAATTATATATCCCGTGAAGTTTTATATTTGTCGGGGATACGAGACTTGAACTCGTGCCTCGACCTTGGAAGGGTTACGTGCTGCCAT
>CAYNEQ010000008.1:0-15292 GCA_964396295.1 uncultured Gammaproteobacteria bacterium | reverse complement strand
ATTCGAACCAGTGACCTTTGCAAAGTGAATGCAACGCTCTAACCAACTGAGCCAAGTGGCCATATGTTAAATTACGGCCTTCCTAATCTTCTCCCGTCAACTGCCTGCCCGCACTGCCACGCAGAGCCTTGCCGGCGGAAGCTATAAACCCCTCCTCAGCCTCCAGTCACAATGAAAGTATACATAATTGAGAGCGAAAAATCAATAATTGCCTTTGACCAGTCTTTATGCTAAAATAATTATTCTTTAGCTAAAATAAATCAATGGAATTGTATGGAAGATCAGAAAATCAACCTCCTGGAGCCCCAAGATCTGCCGCTCACCCCACCCGCAAAAAGCAAGACCAAACGGTTAATTTTGGTTGGTATAGCCATAACCATTATCGGTCTATTACTCATCCGAAATCACAACCTGATCAAGTCAGGCACTGACGGCTCTGGTCTTACCTTACAGCCAAAAAAAAATGGCTTCCTAGAAAATGTAAGAAATTTCATTTTCAAATCAGATAATGTCATGGCCGGGCAGCAGGATGATCGCATCAATATACTACTCCTTGGTATTGGCGGTCCCGGTCATGATGGTGCCTACCTAAGCGATACTAACATTATCATGAGTATCAAGCCGAGCACCAAAGAAGTCGCCATGATTTCTATCCCCCGAGATCTGTCAGCCAATATTCCAGGCTATGGCTATCGAAAAATAAATAATGCGAATGCTTTCGGCGAATTAAAAGAAGCTGGGAAAGGTGGCGATTTTGCCAGACAAGTCTTTTCAGATACTTTTGACATCAGTATTCCCTATTATGCCCGGGTTGATTTCACAGCATTTAAAGAAATTGTTGATGCCATTGGCGGCATTAATATAGATGTCGAGCGATCTTTTGTCGATGCTGCCTATCCCGGGCCAAATGATTCATATCAGACAGTGATCTTTGAGGCCGGCCCGCAACATATGGACGGTGACCGGGCCCTAATTTTTAGTCGCTCGCGTCACGGTAATAATGGTGAGGGTTCAGACTTTGCCCGGGCCAAACGACAACAAATGGTGCTTGAAGCTTTTAAGAAAAAACTGCTGTCCAGCGAAACATACTTAAATCCAATTACCTTGCAAAAAATCTTCTCCTCTCTTTCTCAACATATCTCTACAAATATTACATTTAGCCAAATGACGTTCTTGGCCGGTCTCGCGGCAGACATAGACAGCAGTAAAATAAAAACCCTCGTCTTAGACGACTCACCAAATGGTTTTTTAAGATCCACGATCGGCGAAGGCGGTGCTTATCTACTAGTTCCTAAAACTGGCAATTTCAATGCAGTTGATGCCGCTATTAATAATATTTTTGAACCTACATCAACGATGGCCTCTTATGTACCTGCCGACGAAAAACAGGTTTCCACCGCCTCTACCGCTATCCCGAGCGCCCGCATCGATATCCTCAACGGCACCTGGCGAGCGGGACTCGCGGCACAGAAGGAACAGGAGTTGGAGCAGCAAGGCTTTTTCATTTCCAGTATTAGCAACAGCTCCAAACGACCGATTGCTGCAACCACTATATATGTAGTAAACAAAAATACACCTGATAAGGTAATTACATCTTTGGCAGCAACACTAAAAGTCCCATTTACGAGCAGTTTGCCAGACTGGCTTGCCGCAACATATAATAGTACCAGCACTTCCCAGCCGGATATAGTCGTTATGCTTGGAGAAGACAGTATTAACTAAGAATCAAGTCCTTAAAGTCGAAAGTCTACCAAATCGACTTTACAGGCTTTATGAACTTTATAGACTTTAAACTAATTGTATGGCTACTCCCGCAAAAATTATTGATCATGACTTGCCTATCGTGTCTCTGGTAGGTCGGGTAAATGTCGGCAAATCAAGCTTGTTTAACAAAATGATTGAAGAAAATAAGGCCATTGTTTCTGATATCCCGGGTACAACTCGCACCAGAAACATCAGTCTTGTTACCTGGCGAGGCAAAGAATTCCAGCTCGTTGATACCGGCGGAGTGACATTTTCCGAAGATATAGAACTGGAAGATGAAATTATCCAACAAACTGAGCTGGCCATTAAAGAATCTGACTTAATTATTTTTGTAGTCGATGCTCAGGCAGGTTTATTGCCACAAGAACGAGAATTGTCTCGCCGTTTAATCAAGGATAAAAGCAAACTGCTCTTTGTCGCCAATAAAGCTGACAGCGAGCGCCAACGTGACAGCGTGCATGATGGCCAGTGGCTCAAATTGGGGCTGGGCGAACCGTTCGCCGTCTCAGCCGCTAACGGTTCTAATATCGGTAATTTACTTGACCAAATCTTCAAACGTCTGGGCAAAACAACTAAAAAGCCAAAGAAGGTTAAAGCCACCAACGCGATTAAAGTGGCACTGATCGGCAAACCAAATGTCGGCAAGTCTACTCTGTTTAACGATCTGATCGGAAAAGAAGAGGTCATTGTCAGCAGCCTGGCTCATACGACTCGCGAACCGCACGACACGCTAGTAGAAGTGGATGGCCAACCAATCATCTTCGTTGATACGGCCGGTATCAGACGAAAAGCAAAAGTATCAGGAGAACTTGAACGAGCCGGTATTGGCAAGAGTCTTAACATGATCAAAAAATCAGATATTGTTTTGCTGGTTCTAGATGCGAGCGAACCGGTCAGCGCCCAAGACCAACAACTCGCCGGACTGCTCCGAGAGAATACTCGCAGTACGATTATTGTTATTAATAAATGGGATTTGGCCGGAGGCAATGATGATGAGTTTAGAAATACCGTTAAGGCCAGAATTTATGCGGACTTTCCCCATCTTGATTTTGCTCCGATTGTCTTTACGAGCGCGAAAACAAAATATAAAATTCATCAAATTTTTCCACTGATCATGCGGGCGTGGGAAGAACGACACACGATTGTTCCAGAAGAAGAATTGCAGGAATTTTTCAAACAAGTCACCCGCGAACATCGCCCATCACGCGGCAAAGGTACGCGGCATCCGGATATTTTAGCGTTCCGCCAATTACACAATAATCCCCCATTATTTGAAATGCTTATCAAATTCAAAACTTCTATTCACTTTTCGTACGTCCATTATATCCAAAATCGTTTACGCGAACGGTTTGGTTTTTTTGCGACGCCAATTGTGATAAAATTAACTAAACTGAGAAGGAATGTGACAAATTTATGAATGAATCAAAAAAATCAGGCTACAGATACGCTGACCCTGAGATCAAGAAAGGAGTAAATGATATTGAAAAAGATATTGAAGAATTTGATAAATTTGAAAAATTAGCAGCTGAAGAAGAAATACTGAGGGAAGAATATTTAGAAATACAAACACGAGTTATGGAAACGGCAGCACTTCTAAAAGATAATGCAGATAAAGCTAGCATACTAGAGTTAATAATAAAGAATACCAATCTAGCAATTACAATTGGCTCAGCTGATGCCGAAATAACTCAATTACAATCGAACATTAATCAACTGAGTGCAGCTATTGCTGGATTAACAGAATTAGAAACGAAAATAGATTCTTTGGTAAGACAAAAATCTGTCGGAGATAAAAAAATATGGAGTTAATCATCGGCCTTGGCAATCCAGAAACAGAATACGCCAACACTCGCCACAATGCAGGTTTTTTAATCTTAGATAAATTAGCTACGGCATTTGAATTTCCAATTTGGAAATTTGATAAAAAATCAAACGCTGAAATTACTAAAGGTGAAATCAACAAAAAAAGAACAGTGCTGGCAAAACCCCAAACGTACATGAATGATTCTGGAACTGCTGTCCGAAGTCTGCTAGATTTCTATAAATTAACTCTGGCAGATATTATTGTAATTCATGATGATAAAGACATCCCACTCGGAGAAATCCGAGTCCAAACTAACCGAGGTCCGGCTGGACATAATGGCATCAAATCTATTATTGAGCATGTAGGCACGCAAAATTTTACTCGCATTCGGGTGGGCGTAGCCCCAAAAACACAAGAAGAAATAAAAAATACGGCTGATTTTGTCTTAGGAAAATTCACCACTGAAGAAAAAAAGGTGCTGGGTACTGTAACAGAACATGTAATAAAAGAAGTTGAAAAACTAATAGCCTGAGCTATGAATCATCTGGCCGCCGTGGCCCACTTCCCTAAACTCACCTATAACCGCTACCAAAAATTAGCGGCTTATTTTTCTGATTTTAAAGATGTGTGGGAAGCGGAAATAAATGATTTAGTACCAGCCGGACTGGAAGAAAATATTGCCCATGAATTCCTCGCTTGGCGAGAGGCAAACCCTATCGAAAAAATTTTTGAAACTCTGACCACAGAACGGATTCAGACTGTTTCTATCAATGAGCCGGGCTATCCAACACTTCTGAAAGAAATACCAGATCCACCGCACACCTTATTTATTCGTGGGCAACTCCCATCCACCACCTCACCTACTTTAGCAGTAGTCGGTACGCGAAAATTTACTGCCTACGGCAAACGAGCGTGCGAAGAAATTATTGCACCGCTGGCTAGCCAGGGTTTTATTATCATTAGCGGCTTAGCCCTAGGCATAGATGGTATCGCTCACCAGACTACCCTTGATAACCAAGGCACAACTATTGCGGTACTTGGCACGGGTATTAATAAAACTAATATTTATCCTTCGTTTCATCAGCCACTCTCAGAAAAAATTATTGCCAGTGGCGGCGCTATTATCTCTGAATATCCACCTGGTTTTGCCGCCACTAAATATTCTTTCCCCGCTCGCAATCGCATTATTGCCGGCATGAGCCTAGGCACACTGGTCGTGGAAGCCGCCGAAAGTTCCGGCGCTCTTATTACTGCTCGTTGCGCCTTAGACTACAACCGCGAAGTCTTTGCCATTCCTCATTCCATTCATTCAGTTACCGGTATAGGCCCAAATAATCTTATAAAAATGGGAGCTAAAATTGTCACCGCCCATACCGACATTACGGAAGCTTTTAATATTGAAGGGTTAATTAATACAATCCAAAACAAAGCCATCCTTCCAAGCAGCCCGACTGAAGCGAGAATTCTTAGTACGCTATCCAAAGAGCCGCAGCATATTGATCTGATTATTAAGACAACTGGCCTCGACAGTCCGACGGTAAATAGTTGTTTGGTGTTAATGGAAATGAAGGGCATGATACGAAATCTGGGAGGGATGAATTATATACTGAAATAAGCCTCACGGTTGACAATTCAATTTTTTTATATTATCCTTACTTTCTGAAACTTTTAACTAAACTCAAATGAAAAATCTCGTCATCGTCGAATCACCCACCAAAGCCAAGACCATTTCCAAGTTTTTAGGCAAAGATTTTATTGTTAAATCTTCTTTTGGTCATGTCCGGGATTTGCCTAAAAGCAAGCTTGGTGTCGACATCGAACATGATTTTGAACCACATTATATCGTCAGTCGCGACAAGACAAAGGTGGCTAAAGAACTCAAAGAGGCTGCTAAAAAATCAAAAGAGATACTATTCGCAACTGATGAGGACCGTGAAGGAGAGGCTATTTCCTGGCATCTGGCTAATATCTTAGATATTGATCCGACCAAAGCCCAACGTATTGTCTTTCATGAAATCACTAAACACGCTATTACTAATGCTTTGGAACACCCTCGCCCACTCGATCTTAAAATGGTTGACGCGCAACAAGCTCGCCGCGTCCTTGATAGATTAGTCGGCTATGAACTCTCACCGTTTCTTTGGAGAAAGGTTGCAAAAGGCCTTTCTGCCGGCCGGGTACAATCCGTGGCTGTGCGCCTCGTAGTAGAACGCGAACGAGAAATTCAAGCCTTCAAGCCCGAGGAATACTGGAGTGTTGATGCAATTTTTAATACGAATAATAAGGAGGCAATTTCGGCAAAATTATATTCTATTTCTGGAAAAAAGATAGACAAGTTAGAGATTAAGAACAAAGCCGAGGTAGATAAAATTTTGGCAAACTTGGAAAAGAATACCTATACCATAGACAGTGTGGAAGAAAAAAAGACCAAACGGCTACCCTCTCCCCCATTTACCACTTCTACCTTACAACAGGAAGCAAACAATCATCTTGGCTTCTCTGCTAAACAGACCATGCGTCTCGCCCAGCAACTCTACGAAGGTGTCGAGCTTGGCACCAAAGGCGCCATCGGTCTTATCACCTACATGCGTACAGATGCAGTCAATCTTTCTGAGAAATTTTTGACCGAAGCCAAAGAATTAATTGGCACTGATTTTGGCAATAAATATCAACTCGCCACGCCTCGCACCTATACAAACAAAAGTAAAAATGCGCAAGAAGCGCACGAGGCCATCCGTCCAACCGAAGTGAGTCATACCCCGGAATCTATCGAACAATATCTGGATCGAAATCAATTTAAGTTATACGATCTGATTTGGCGACGAGCCGTGGCCACGCAAATGGCGCCCGCCGAGCTCAACGCCACTACTATTGATATCGTTTCTCAAAACAAGTATGGCTTCCGAGCTAATGGGCAGACTATTGTTTTTGATGGTTTTTTAAAATTATATCCAGACCGAGCTAAGGAAAACCTGTTGCCAAAAGTCAAAAATGGCGAGATCGTAACTTGTCAGGAACTCAAACCGGAACAACATTTTACCGAACCACCGGCCCGCTATTCAGACGCGACACTGGTCAAGGAACTGGAAGCCTATGGCATTGGTCGGCCTTCTACCTATGCCCCGACCATCGCTACCATTGAAGACCGCGGCTATATTGCCCGAGATGAACGAAAAAAATTCTTCCCCAATGAAATTGCATATCTTGTCAACGATCTGCTCGTAGAGCACTTCCCACATGTGGTTGATTATCAATTCACGGCGGAAATGGAAAATGATTTGGATGAAATCGGCCATGGTAAAAAAGAATGGCGCAAAGTTATTGGCGGTTTTTGGACCCCATTTAAAGCCAACCTTGATAAAAAAGAAAAAGAAATTTCCAAAAAGGAATTGACCGAAGAGAAGACAGACGAGGTCTGTGAAAAATGCGGTTCAGCCATGGTAATTAAAACCGGACGCTTCGGGAAATTCCTAGCCTGCAGCAATTATCCGGAATGTAAAAATACCAAATCCACTAATCCAGAGGAGGCAAAGCAACAACAGGCCGTTGAAGCTACCAATGAAAAATGTGAGAAATGCGGCGAACCAATGATTTTACGTCGTGGACGATTCGGACCATTTTTAGGCTGTTCTGGTTATCCAAAATGTAAGAATATCAAAAATATTGAAATAAAAATGAACATGAAATGCCCAAAGTGCGGCCAAGGCGATATTGTCCAGCGCCGCAGCAAACGCGGCAAGCCGTTCTATGGCTGCAACCGCTATCCGGACTGTGATTTTGCCCTCTGGGAAAAACCAACCGGTGAATTCTGTCCGAAATGCAGACAACCCTTGGTCTATGCGGCTAAAGGTGTCATCAAATGCAGCAGTAAAGAATGTGATTTTAAAAAAGAAACTGAAGGAGCTGACCCAGGAGAAAAAACCTCAACCGAATCATAATCTACTAAAAAACTTCCTGGATCCAGGAAGTTTTTTAGTATGTGCCCTCACGAGGAATTGAACCTCGATTTCCAGCTTCGGAGGCCAGTGTTCTATCCGTTAAACTATGAGGACTAAAATAATCTTCTCAATCTTCTCAACCAAGAGTACGCATGATATTTTGATTTATCAATTACAAAATCAAATGTGCCTGGCCATTCTTGTGACATACCACCAAACCCAAGCTTAAACCGAGTTACGCCTGCATATTGATGTTTTGGATCAGATACATAATTGTCTACTGTAGCGCTTGCCAACTTAGGAGCCACGCCAAAAAAATCATACCTGGTACATCCAAGTTTTTTCCCAATCTTGATTCCCTCCCACTGCAACAAATATGGCGCCATGAGATTTCTATACTCGTAATCAGATGCGCCATAGAGGTACGTGCAGGCACCTCCAAAATTAATAAACACCGCGCAAGCAATTGGAACATTATCGTCATAGGCGGTGAGCTGCCATACGATCGGTGAGCACAAAACTTGTTCATAATGTTTTTTACTATGCAGCCCAAACTTATCTCGGCTGCCGGTCTTATTCATCAGATTCCAAAATATATCTAGATTCTTTTCATTTTTAATTTCTAGATCTTTCTTCTCAGCCAGTCGAATATTATATCTCGTTTTCTGGTGCATCCCTGCGAGCAGCTCAGCTTCGCTTTTTGTTAAATCTAAAATTAAGGTAGCAGAAGGATTAATATCAATCGTCTTTTGAATTTTGAATTTTGAATTTTGAATTACGGACTGTGGTTCAAAGCGTAAAAAAATAGCACCTTTCTTTTTGCAATAACTAAGCAACGCTTCATACACGCTTGATTCTTGATTCTTAATTCTTATTTCATCAAACACTGGTCCTTTTGGACAAAACGAATACTGCCAGCCAAACATAATCGAGCTATATACAACCTGCGCTTGCGCTATAACGTTCCCTTTTTCTACTACAGCCAATCGTTCTACTTTTTTTCCTTCAGCAAGCAAAATTTCACCCCAGGCCCAAGATTGGGTAAAGGATGCAGTCTCCGAATTGGCAACCAGCCATTCGTTCCATTGTTTTTGATCGGTAATAATTTTAATTTCCATTTGCATATGTTACAGAAATACAGAGGGAAAATCAAGTTTTATAGGGACTAAAAAAGACCCGGGTTGGGTCTTTTTTAAATTCTACACTTATACTTTTCTTTTTGGAAGTGTTACTCGCCCTTTCCCAGGAACATTAAATTTTGGAGGTTTAACACTAATATCATCTAACAACATAGCGCTATCAAATTCTTCTTGTTCTAACTGCTCTCTGTCTGCT
This sequence comes from uncultured Gammaproteobacteria bacterium, assembly GCA_964396295.1. Lineage (GTDB taxonomy): Bacteria > Patescibacteriota > Patescibacteriia > Magasanikbacterales > GWA2-37-8 > XYD2-FULL-39-9. The sequence goes on along the minus strand of CAYNEQ010000008.1, from coordinate 6,451 downwards.
TCTGTAACGGGTAAAAGATCTGCTCCAGAAAGTTCCATAATTCCCGTTTTTTCTTCTCTAATTTTTTGGGCATTCTTTGCCATTATCTTTTTTTCTTTAGCTATAACTTCAGCTTTTCTTAGACCTTGTTGAATACTGTTTATTTCTTCATCAAATTTTTCCTTGTCTGTTTTAATTTCGCTTAATTTAATTCCCGGCTTTGTTCCTTCCGCAAATTCAACAGGCTCTGGAATATTTTCAGAATCTTTTGACGGGATTATCACTTTTCCAGTTTTAGATATTTCTTTGTTTCGATTTATTATTGCTTCGGCCGCAGCCATCCGTCTGTATTCTTTATAAGCTGCTTCTTGCGGTGATTCGCTCATATAATTTTAGTTAAAAATATTTTATTTAGAAAATTGATTTTCTAAAGATATAGCCTGTTGCACTACCTCATACAACATGTTTAACATTCTTTTTTTATCTTTATTAAAAGATAGAACTCCCACTTTTGGAGGTTGCAAAAACGAAACGAAGTCGTCGGTCACTTTTTGATCTTTTTTAAATTGCTCAGGAAACATTTCTCTATAAGCCTTGGCATATACACTTTTTGCTAAATCAGCCTTGGCTTTAACTGCTCTCAAATTTGGTTTTTCCTTCAAAAACAAAAATTCTGGACTAAGAACCTCTTGGATTTTTAAGAGAGAGTCTGTGTCTTCGTTTCTTTTTTCTTCTTTTTCCAAGGCTAACCGATCCTTAGCTTGAGCTTTTTCTAATTTTTTAGCATCCACAATTTCATTTCCAGGTTCGCCAAGAGATTCGGAATTAAACTTAACTCCTGATTTTTTTACATTTTTACTCACAAAACCCTCACCTTGTGCATGCATCCATTCTTCCCTGGAATCTAATACTGCTTGATATAAATCAACAAGATTCTGTTTATCTTTAGACAGAAATGTAAATTTAGGTGGGGGAAATTTAGAAATGTCATCTTCTGGTTCTTTTGCAAATTTAGGGTATACCTTCTTATATGCCCAAATGTAATTAAGCTCCGCTTTCTTCATTTCAGTTTCTAACTGAATTTTTTTAGCAACAGTGTCTTCTAGCGCGGCCAATCTTTGAGCCTCCTTATTCTGCTCGTGGTTCGCTAAAAAACCGCCTACTGTAAACAAGGGCTTAGGGTTGATGATTTCTAAATCATCAATGTCTGCAACCGCTTCAGAAAATTTCGGTCTAGCCGCTTCCCATCTTTCTTCGTCAAGGTCAGTAGCTAAATTTTTTGGTTGCTCTTTATTGTCTATAAAACCACTGACAGCCGCCTCCTTCTCACCTCCACTATCTTGGACAAATGACCTGGGGTGAGATGTTAATTCTGTTTTCGGAATTCCCGAGATAGCTTTTCTAATGCTGGCAAGCTGATCTTTTTTTGCATTTAACTGATGTCTTTTTGCAGCCAATTTACTTGCAAGTTCTATCCTGTGTGTCGCCTTCTGTTTTTCTTCTGTAACACTTCTTTGTTGGTCTAAAGCAGCTAATTGGTCCTGCCTTCTTTCTGCAGCACTCTTCCTGCCAGGCGATTTATTATTTAAAACTTCAACAGGTGCAACCTCTTTATCTTGTCTAGTTTTAGCAGCAATTCGCTCTCTTTGCCCTTGAGGCACAGGTGGAATTGCAGGAAATTTATTCTTTTCTTGATTATCCTCGTCTTCAAACTCTGCCAATGCCGCATGCATATTCTGCCACTTATCTGATTCCTGAAACTGTTGCTTCTTTGGAGGATACGTATAATTAAAAGACGGAAGCTCTTTTGTATACTTTTCAACATTAAGATTCGGCTCTGTGCCTACGGCGAAACCCTTTTCAGACCTATCAAAATCATTAATAACCTCGATCTGTAAATCAGGTAATTCAATTGCCTGCTCTTCCTGAGATGGTTTTTTCTTTCTAAATCCTTCTGGTAATGGTGGAATTTTAATATCTTTTGGATCACGTCTACCCTCCATTGATTCTTGCATACAATAAGTTAAAATAAATAAACTTACATAAAATAGTATACCATTTTTTTGCCATTTTGTCAACGTGTTTTTGCCTTTTTTAGGCTAAAATTAGCCTATCCCTTGCCAAATTTTATAGTTTCGTGTAGTATATGGCTATTAATAAAAACCTTAATTAATCACTTAAATACCAATTATATGGGTTTACCCGGTCATAGACGAACGTCTTCACACAAACGCCGCCGCGCCGCACATTTTGCGCTTGAGACAACCGCTTTCAGCGCTTGTCCTAAATGCAAAAAACCACTTCGTCCACATCGCGCTTGCGCTTTTTGTGGATATTATAAAGGCAGAAGCGTTGTCAGTGTCGCCAAAAAAACTCGCGCTACCGCTAAAACAAAATAATTTAAAGCGATAATTTGTTCGCTATTTGCTTTCTATGTCTAATCGCCATTTAGCCAGAAGTATTGCTATGCAAGCCCTGTTTGAATGGGACTTCCGCGGACAACCGGCAGATAGTTTGCCAACGATTATCGATAGAGATCTCAAGGAATTTGGGCCCGGACTGGACGAAACAGAATTTGCTAAAAAAATCATCACGGAAGTGTGCGAAAATATGAAAGCCATTGACGCTATCATTCACAAATACGCACCTCAGTGGCCAATTGAGCAGATCACCATTATCGATCGTAACGTCTTACGGATTGGTATTTACGAATTACAATTTAACAACAATGAAGTTCCCCCAAAAGTAGCGATTAATGAAGCCATTGAACTAGCAAAAAATTTTGGCGGCCCATCTTCGGGTAAATTTGTAAATGGTGTTTTAGGCGCAATTTATAAAGATTTAACTACTGAAGAAAAAAATAAATAAACTATTTTGTCATTCCGACCAAAGGAACGCTTGCGTTCCGAAGTGGAGGAATCCCTTAAACAAAGTATTTGCAAAAACTAAGTATAAGGGATCCCTCGACTATGCTCGGGATGACAGGTATGAATTGTAGTATATGAAAGAAAAAATTTACGATTTAGCAGATGTAAAAGAAAAAGATTTTCCTGCTTTGGAAGAAAAATTAAATATTAAATTCAAACATCCAGAAACTTTGGTACAAGCCTTTGTGCATCGTTCGTACCTAAACGAACACCATGACTTCGCTCTGGGCCACAATGAACGGTTGGAATTTTTGGGTGATGCAGTTCTCGAGCTTATTGTCACCGAATTCCTATTTAAAGAATATGGCAATCCTGAAGGCGAACTGACCAATTGGCGAGCTGCCTTGGTGAATGCTAAAATCCTCGCAAGCATTGCCTATGAAATTGGTATGGAAGAATATTTGTTCCTTAGCCATGGCGAAGCTAAAGATGCCGGCACCAAAGCCCGTGACTATATTATGGCTAACGCTATTGAAGCTTTGATCGGCGCAATTTATCTTGATCAAGGCTATGAAATGACCCAGCAATTTATTGCACGCTGGATTTTGCCAAAACTTCCTTATATTCTCGAAAATGGTTTGTATATGGACGCTAAGAGCCGTTTCCAGGAATCTGCCCAGGAAATAGAAGGAATTACGCCAAGTTATAAAGTATTGCAAGAGGAAGGGCCTGATCATATCAAATCATTTAAAGTGGGCGTGTTCTTGCATGAAAATTTAGTAGCAGTTGGCGACGGCACCAGCAAGCAAGAAGCGCAAACAGAAGCTGCTGAAGCTGCCTTAAAGATTAAAGGTTGGAAAGGACCAAGTGTGAAAATAATCAAATTGTAGATACAATAAAACCGGGTCGCTAGCTCAGCTGGTAGAGCAGATCCCTCTTAAGGATAAGGTCCTGGGTTCGATCCCCAGGCGACCCACGACGCTCAGCGTTGTAATTAGCCCCGCTAAGCGGGGCCACAAAAAGCTCCCGTAGTTCAACGGATAGAATATCAGGCTTCGAACCTGAAGATAGGGGTTCGATTCCCTTCGGGAGCACATATAACAACCAACAACTTCCATTTAGAAAACCCTTGACGGGTTTTTTTGGTAAGCATATAATCTTTTTCATGCGGGGGAAAATACGCACCAAACATATCATCCTCGTTGCTGCACTTTTCGCAGCTTTGATCCGGACTTGCACCTGAAGTAGGGCAGAGCGCTTGTCTAGCGCTTCCCCTCTTACCTCCGGATCTAGTTGTCCACCTCGGACAAAACCTGCGACGCGCTGCTCGACACGTCGTACGGCCAACCCATCGAGCCTCTTACAAAAACATCCGAATATCCATTCCGGATGTTTTTGTTTTAAAAATATTTATAAAATAAATTTTTAATTTTATACACTTTTCTAATTCAAAATAAAAAATTTTAAGTTTATAAATTTTTACCTTTAACTTTAAAACTTATCTTTACCTGCCTGTAGGGTAGTGAATTTATTCTACTACCCTGTGTATAACTTTTGCTTTTACTATTCACAGTTTATAAAAAACATTCTATAATAACTGTGTCGAGAAAAATTTTTACAGTCATGCTTGTCTTGTAAAAGTTTCTTCAAAATAAATTTTTTCTTTTCCTCGCGAGTAGAAAAAATTTATAAAGATAATTTTTAATCTCATTACTATAAAAATAGTTTTGAGAATAAGAAGGGAGGTGCCCACATATGGCAGCCAAGAAAAAAGCAGCTAAGAAGAAAGCTACAAAAAAGAAAGTAGCTAAGAAAAAAACAGCTAAGAAGCGCAAATAGTCTTCTAAAAAATCCCCGATCATATCGGGGATTTTTTTATAGATCTCAAATATATTATCATAGCAATCTACCCTGTTGTTTCTTGCCAGTAGCAGCCGATAAATTTACCTCAACCGAGCCAAAAATACCATCATATCCGGGCTTGACTTTGACATTCCCCTCCCGCATATTGGCGATGGCTTGTCCGATGATTTTATCACTGCCCTGATTTTCAATGGTTGAAATGTCTGTATGGAGTAGAATAGAAAATTCACTACCTATTTTTTTAATCATGGCATCATATTCTTTCTGCACTTTCTTACTACTCACACCTATGTCAAATACCTTGGCAATAATTTCTTTGAGTGGCACAATGTACCTATGTGGAATAAATCTTGTATTCTCAATCTCTGGCTCTGCTCTATCGGCTAAGTCATCCACTCGATGCAACACACCGACGGTTACTTTCTTCTTACAGTTAGTACAGAGAAACTTATTTCGTTTTGTTTCAGTCGGCGACAAACAAACCTGGCAGACTGCATGGCCATCAAAGTGATACTTCCCTTCTTCGGGATAAAATTCTATGGTGTATAAAAATTTTTTGCGATCACCAGTTTTTAAAATTTCAACAATTTCGTGGTAATCATATTTCTCGCTCAGATCAAATACATTCGCTTCTCGGCCTAAATTATTTGGACTGTGGGCATCAGAATTAGACACAAGCGTAACATGATCAAGGGCTGACAGCCGATGGTTCATAACCGGGTCACTTGATAGGCCAGTCTCTATTGCGCGAATATGCGGCGTTAATTCTTCAAAACAATCTTCTATCCGGTCATACCCAGATTTTGAACCTAAAACACCAAACCAGGGCGTCCAAGCATGGGCTGGAATCAGCATAAATCCAGGATCAATATCCAAAAGAATTTGTAAGATCCCTTTGGCAGAAATACCCATAATCGGCCGGCCATCGGATCGGATATTTACACCATTGTCTGTCAACACAGCATTAAATTTTTCTACCGCAGCGATACTGGGCGCTAAAATCAGTAAATGTACCCGACGAGTCGCGTCTTTATCTTTATAAATACAGGAAATTTCTGTACCTAATATAAAACGAGTCGGGCTATTGCCAGTTTTCAGTTTATAAATCCCTTTATTTTCTTCAATTAAATTATCTTTAATATGTTCTATCCAAGCCGGATGAGTAAAATCTCCAGTTACTACAATATCTATCCCCTTCTTTTCGCACGCCGCGGCAATACTGGGCAAGTTCAAATCTTTGGAACAAGCACGAGAGTATCGAGAATGAATATGTAAATCAACTATTTTTTCAGACATATATCAGTTATATAGTTTTTCCCAGTGGGCGGGCACAGAAACAGAGATCGTTTTTCTCTCTTCTTTAGTAGCCAGATCAAAACTAAGTGACGTGGCAGATAAGGCAACCTCTTGGTTTAGCAAAACTTCTGGCGCGCCGTATTTTATATCTCCGACCAGTGGAAAGCCTATAAACGCTAGTTGGGCACGAATTTGATGAGACCGACCAGTGCCCAATTTAATCTTAACTAAAGAGTATTTGCCATTTGACTTTACCACTTCGTATTCTAAAACAGCCGGCGCACTGCCTGCAACTTGCTTATCATAGACCGTCGTTTTGTTTTTATTTTCGTCTTTTACTAACCAATGCTGCAATATCTGCCTCTGTTGTTTTGGTTTGCCAACGACTACGGCATGGTATATTTTTTCCACCGAATGCTCGCGGAATTGTTCTGACAATCTGCTGG